>JANMEO010000065.1:0-3547 GCA_031376995.1 Burkholderiales bacterium | reverse complement strand
TGCATCAACGCGTCCACCCCGGCCTGCACCTGCACCGTCTTTCTCATCGCTTTCATCTCCGCTCTCCATCCAAGGTTGCAATGGCAGCAGACGGTACGCAGTTCACAGAATCAATTCATGCAGATTTGCCGGAAGGACACGCTTTACCGCTGATCGCTGGAAGCAAGTTCACTGATAACTCAGCGTCTTTTGACGCCGACGATCTGGGGCGAAACGTATGGCCCAAAAAGTCAAAGCTGATCTCCGGATAGTCTTGCGTGCTATCCCTATCGGCCCTAGCGCCCCCTACTACGACAGAAGCAGAAGTTTGGCACTGTCCGTTGGCACATTGGCATTCACTTTCCAACACTTTACCGTTACTTGCGTCGGGTGATCTGTGACTCGGCAATCTTTGACAGCGGCCTGGCGCTAGGTGTTGACAACTCTGCCGCCAAGCGCTCCGCTGACAGGACCATCAGCAGTGCTTGGTGTTCTGAGGCCCCCTTGGGTTTGAGTATATTCGCCACCAGCTTATCAGCCGCAGAACAAACTTCGGCCAGTCGCTCGAGGCTCGATACAGCGACTTCAATGGTGTCGCCCAAAGCATCGACCAGCATGCCCAAGCATGGCCTTCCTGCAGCGGCCTTGATGACCACTATCTGAGCCAGTGGCGAATCAAGGGTTGCCACTGGGCTCGTTTGTAGCAGTCGGTGCAGGTCCAGCAAGGCCAGGGGAACCCCGTCATACATCACACTGCCTCGCACATGCGCTGGCGTGCCGGGCATAGGGAGAATTCGCTGCAGGGCAATGGCTTGTTCGACGTCTGTCATGGGCAGGGCATACCACTGACTGTCCACACAGAAAGTGGCTAGTCCGACGCGCGCCTCATCACACCGCGCAGCATTGGGCGCCGCGAGGGTTTGCGCTACGAGCGGACGGCGTGTCGTGTCGGCTACGTCGGCGTTCTCGGCCAGCGCAACGCAGACTACCGCTGTGATGTGATTGCGGTAAGGGTCGGTCTCGCCTTGGAACTCGCGGTAGCCTGTGGCCAAGCTGGCACCCACGGCGTACAGCACAGCGTCCAGCTGGACAACGGATGTACCATGAGCCTGGCCCCCGTTGCCCCTGTGCAAGGTCGGCAATTTGGCCATGGGGATGGGCAGTGCTGTTCCAAGCTGTAGGTCGCTTCTCGATGTGGCGACGATGGCGCCATGGCGGTCGATGAAAGCAGAAAATGCGCCTTGCGTGGACCCGCCTGTGGCGTCTTGCGGCAGGGTGTCCAGCAACATGGCGTTGAACTGCGGCTCGGCATCAAAGACGATGCCAATGCCCCCTATCACTGGCGACGCTGTCGACAATGAGCGCACAGCTGCACCATAGATGTAGGTGCGTCGCCCGCCATACAGCGCTGTGGGTTCAAAGTTTGATACTGCGTAGCCCTGGGTGTTGTTCAATGCTAGCGTGTGACCCACCCACTCTTCATTGAGCCGTTGGCCAGGTCGGGCGGCCTCTATCGCGCGTGAGACTGCGACCACAATGCCTGCCCGGTCGAACAAAACCAAGTTGTCGTAGACGGTATACAGCGCGTGAATCGATTGCAGGATGCGTGTCAAGCTTTCGCGGGTGCTGTTGGTGATGGCTGGCGCCGCTAGGGCTTGGCGAAATGCGGTTGTGAGGGCCCACCAGCGACAATCGTTGGCGCGCTCGTAGAGGTTGCGGTCCATGATGTTGATCGCCTGAGCAGCGCAGGCGGCGGCATGCTGGAGGGTGGCCGCAACCACGGTGTAGTTCATCTCACTAATGGCAGCTGTGAAGACCTCGCGAGTGCGTGTTCCTGTGCGCCTCACCTCACGCAGCAGTGTGCGGGCAAAATTAGCCTCTCGGTCGTTGGCTGTGGTGTCGAGCGTGACATTGCCGTTCCACACAGCCCGCGCCAGATCAGCTTCAATCTGCTGCGCGCAGTACGGTATGCGGCGCAGCTCATCGCTGAACAGCCGGGGACTGGACATCAGTGCTTTGAGCACCGCAGGGCCGAGGTGGTCCAGCGACGGCAGCGCTTGTTGCCCAAACGCTTGCTCTAGCGGCACCATTACCTGGCCGCGCCATCCCGGGCCGGGGTAACCTTGGTAAGCGTGCGCATCGCATGTCGCGGCCAGCCAAGAGCGGCCAGCGAATCGCAACACCCTGGCGTGCTCACTTGTCGAGGGCGGCATTTGAACATTCAGGGGCACCTGCACATGATCGCTGGTGCCGATCACATGACCTTGGCTGTCAAGCAAGGTCATCACGCTCCAATCTTGCGCTTGGCTAAGGCCCTTGAAAATGCGGCGGCATTCGTCAGCAAAATCAAAATGAAGGCAGAGCACGGCAAGGGGTTGGCGGCCATCGCCCGAGGTCACACGGTACGAATAGATCAGTGTGCGAGCGTTATGGGGTTTGAGGTCACAGGGATCATAGGTCTCAACAAAAGCCTGGGACGTTTGCAGCGCAGCGCGCAGCAAAGGGTCTTGGGTGTATGCGGTTGCAGGCTGCGGCATCAAGGCGGCCAGCACCGCGCCATCGGGTGCCAGCAACACGATATCTTCATAGACTGAGTATTTTTGCTTGTACTCAGCCAGCCGCGCCAGCAAGGCTGTGCGGGCCAGTTCGCGCTCGATAGGTGGGGCAGCGGCAAAGCGGCGCAGGTCGTCGTCAGTGGCCAAAAATCCGATGTCAGCCGTGCGCTCGAACAGGTTGCGCACCATCACGTCGATTAGCACCTGAGCATTAGACTGTAGCTCGCTCGAGAACTTGCGCAAGGCCGCCAGGCCAAGCTGACTGATCAGCTGGGATGTCAGGCCCGTGAAGGCAGACCGAACACTGTTGATCTCGACCCCGCTGCCTGACAACTGCCCCAGCAGAGCCAAGGTATCCCACTTGGCTTGCAGCGATTGCAAAGCCTCGCCCGTGGTTTGCACACTGTCCATGTGCTTGAGCAAGCTGACAACCTCGTCGGACACTTCCAGGTCTTTATAAAGAGCCATCCGGCGAACTCCATTCAGTCTATTGGGGATCCCCCGGCTTTGCTACCGGGGGCAGTAGAATTTTGACGTTACCTCATACCCATTCAACCTGAAAATGCTGTGTCGCAAAAGGGAGTGAGGTGCGATTTGAGCCTTGCATTTCATCTTTTCACTCCCTTTGCCAATACAGGGGTCGCCTCAAAATTCGGAATTTAAAGCACGCTAATAACTGGCGTGTCAGGTTGAGATCTAAGAAGTCAAGCCAAGAGCGTCAGACAAAGCCTAATGAGATCCTAATTGGCGCATGAGCTCGTTTTGGGTCACCTCGCTTTTACGCTTGACTGCGCGCGTCTGGATATCGCAGTACTGCGTCGGCTTGGTTACCAACTCAAAAGCCACTGGACTATACCCATTCAACCTGAAGGTGCTGTTCGCAAGGTCTGAAAATTGTCGTTGATTCGGGAGAATAGCGAGGGTCGAATCTTGGGGATGGTTACTTTGAAAAAGTCCTGGATTGAGTCCTTGAACTGGCTCGCAGACTTGAAAAATACGTTGTTGCGCGCATG
>JANMEO010000061.1:0-23018 GCA_031376995.1 Burkholderiales bacterium | reverse complement strand
ATGACCCCCAAGGGCCCCATATTAAAAGCCTTGAGTCAAGTGAAGTCAGTGGCCAAGCTGTCTTTAAGGCCATCAACACTGTGTTGGCAACACGCTTGGGCATCAGATCCAACCCTTGAGAGCCCGCTCCAGACCCGTTGGAATACACATTGCGCAGAGTATAGAATCTCCCACGGCCTGATACTCATTCAACCCGTCCAAAAACCACGCACCATCGAATTTGAAAAGCTCCCCAAGGCTTGCCCGCTGCAGGGGTTGTTGCAACCTGCACATCCGCCGTCATTGAGTTGTTCTGCACCCTTATCGACTGAATGGGCGTCTCTCACGTCAAAGCCTCCGAATGACCAATGCTACCCATGTGCCCGTTGATTACCGCAGCACCCTGAATTTACCTGACACGCCATTCCCCATGCGCGGAGACCTCCCCAAGCGCGAGCCAGCGTGGGCCAGCGCTTGGGATGACAGCCAGCTGTATGCCCATCTGAGGATGCTGCGCCAGACCCAGGAAAAGTTTGTTCTGCACGATGGCCCTCCCTACGCCAACGGTCAAATCCACATTGGCCATGCCCTGAACAAAGTACTCAAAGACATGATCGTGAAGTCAAGGCTGCTCAAAGGCCTGGATGCTCAGTACATCCCCGGCTGGGATTGTCACGGACTTCCGATCGAGAACCAAATCGAAAAGACCTTCGGGCGCAACTTGTCACGTGATGAGGTGCAAGCCAAAAGTCGGGCCTTCGCCCTTGAGCAAATCAGCCTTCAAATGGCTGATTTCAAGCGGCTGGGGGTGCTGGGTGATTGGCGCCATCCGTACCGAACCCTGGACTTCAGCAATGAGGCCGGCGAGATTCGCGTTCTCAAACGCTTGATGGAGCGTGGCTTTATGTACCGCAGTCTGAAGCCGGTGCATTGGTGTTTTGCATGCGGTTCATCTTTGGCAGAATTTGAAATCGAGTATGCCGATAAAACCTCGCAAACGCTGGATGTCGCCTTTTTGTGCGCCGAGCCTGAACGCGTCGCAGCCGCCTTTGGGCTGATTGAGCTGACTGAACCCGTCTTTGCGGTGATTTGGACCACCACAGCCTGGACACTGCCCGCCAACCAAGCCCTTAATCTGAACCCCGCGCTAAGCTACGCTTTAGTGCGTACCGATCGGGGCTTGTTGATATTGGCGCAGGCGCTGGTTGAAAAATGCTTGGCGCGCTACCAACTCGAGGGGGCAGTACTCGCCACCACCTTAGGCCAAAGGCTTGATGGCCTCCAGTTCCACCACCCATTGGCACACATTCATGCCGGCTACAACCGCCTCAGCCCCGTGCATTTGGCTGATTACGCCACAGCAGAAGATGGCACAGGCATTGTGCATTCGTCGCCTGCCTATGGCCTAGACGACTTTCACGCTTGCCGAGCCCATGGCATGACCATTGATGACATTTTGAATCCGGTTCAAGGCCATGGCAGTTACGAAGCAGATTTACCATTGTTCGGGGGCCAAAATATTTGGAAAGCCTGCCCCGTCATCATTGATACTCTGAGAGACGCAGGCCGCCTACTGGCCGCCGACGTTTTGCACCACAGCTACCCTCATTGCTGGCGTCATAAAACCCCCGTCATTTATCGTGCAGCCGCACAGTGGTTTGTGCGCATGGACGATGGAGAAGGCGTTTGCACTGTCGATAAAGCACCAAGCACCCTGCGCCAACTGGCCTTGAGGGCCATCAACGACACTCAGTTTTACCCCGAAAGTGGCCGCTCTCGTTTGCGCGACATGATCCAAAATCGCCCAGACTGGTGCATCAGCCGTCAGCGCAACTGGGGTGTCCCCCTGCCATTTTTTCTACACAAGGACACTGGCGAGTTACACCCGCAAACGTTGGCCCTCATGGACAAGGCTGTTGATTTGGTGGCTCAAGGCGGTGTTGAGGCCTGGGCGCAGCTTGAACCGGCAGACTGGCTGGGCGATGAGTCTCAGTTTTACAGTAAAAGCACTGACATTTTGGATGTTTGGTTTGACTCAGGGTCAACGTTTTTTCATGTCTTAGGCACCCCGCATGGCAGCCACGCTGGCAGTGGCCATGCCCAGGGGCCTGAGGCTGACCTCTATTTAGAGGGTCATGACCAGCACCGTGGGTGGTTCCACTCCTCGTTGTTGCTGGCTTGTGCACTGCATGGGCGCGCCCCTTACCGAGGCCTTCTGACTCACGGGTTTGCCACTGATGGCAAAGGCGAAAAGCAGAGCAAGAGCAAGGGCAATGTGGTACTACCCCAAACGGTGAGTGACAAACTGGGCGCTGAGATCATTCGACTTTGGGTGGCCAGCACCGACTACTCTGGCGACCTCAATATCGACGAAAAAATATTAGCCCGTGTGGTTGATGGCTATCGCCGAATTCGCAATACCCTGCGCTTTTTGCTGGCCAACACCAGCGACTTCCACCCAGACAAAGACAGTGTGCCGCTCATCGACATGCTAGAAGTCGATCGCTATGCCTTGGCTCGTGCTGCACAGTTTCAAGCAGAGGTGCTGGCTCATTACGAAATTTATGAATTTCACCCGGTGGTGGCCAAACTCCAGGTTTATTGCAGCGAAGACCTGGGGGCGTTTTACCTAGACGTCTTGAAAGACCGTCTGTACACAACAGCCGCAGGCTCATTGGCTCGCCGCAGCGCACAAACTGCACTTTGGCACATCACCCACGCCATGCTGCGCTGGATGGCGCCTTTTCTCAGCTTCACGGCTGAAGAAGCCTGGCCAATTTTTGCACCGGGCCAATCACGGTCGATCTTTACCGAAACCTACCACGTCCTGCCCGACATTGCGCAAGCACCTGTCTTGATAGCCCGTTGGACGATGTTACTGAAACAGCGCGCTGAGGTCCTCAAGGCCCTTGAAGATGCCCGCGCCAGAGGTGAGATTGGATCGTCTTTACAGGCCGAAGTCACCGTGCGTGCACACGGTGAGCTCTATACACTTCTGAGCAGTTTGGGCGACGAACTTCAGTTCATTTTCATCAGCTCACAGGCCCGGGTACAACTTGTGTCTGAAGGTGAAGACGTGACCCCAGTCATCCGCGTGAGTGCAGGCACCAAATGTGAACGTTGCTGGCATGTCCGAGAAGACGTCGGGCATGACCCTGTCCATCCGGCGCTGTGTAGCCGCTGCACAAGCAATTTATTCGGCAGCGGCGAAGTTAGGAAGGTGGCCTGAGCATGGCAAGCAAAAACCCCCACGGCCCGCCCATTTGGCCTTGGCTGAGTTTGTCACTGGTGATCATTCTCGCTGATCAAATGACCAAGACGCTCGTGATCCAGCACTTTCAATGGGGTGACAGCCAAACCTTGACCTCATATTTCAATTTAGTTCGAGCCCACAACTCTGGGGCTGCGTTCAGCTTTCTTGCCAATCAATCTGGCTGGCAGAGGTGGTTTTTTATCAGCATTGGATTGGCCGCTACCGGACTCATTTTGTGGCAGCTGCATCAGCACCGGGGGCAACGATTGATGAGTCTGGCCATGGCATTGATCTTGGGAGGCGCGCTGGGCAACGTCATTGATCGCATCATTCATGGCTATGTGATCGATTTCTTAGACTTTCATTGGGATTTTTTATCGACCGTGTTTCGAGGCGGTCACTTTCCTGCATTCAATATCGCTGACGCCTGCATCACGATGGGCGCTGTATGCCTGATCACCAGTGAGCTGCTGCGTATGAAGAAAAAAAGCTAAGGTTGCTAGGGGCTGTTCGGAAAATCCTCGCCAGCCCCGAGTACCCTAGATCAACCCCGAATCTTGACCCCTTGAAACTGAAGATGCTGGACTTCCGCTGCCTTCCATATCTTGAGTGGCTCGACTTACCCATGTGGGTCTTTGATGCCGAGCGTTTTTGTATGGCCTGGGGCAATCCAGCCGGCTTGGCCTTCTGGCATGCCCGCGACGAATCCGAGTTCTTCTCCCGAGACTTCTCTGATCTCACTGAAGGCACCCGAACCCGAATCATGCAAACGATGCAAAGCCATGCCAAGGACGAGGTGACGCGAGACTCTTGGACTCTCTACCCGCAAGGCAAACCAGTGACATCTGAGTTGATCGCCCGCGGAATTGTTTTACCCGACGGACGCCAAGGGATTTTGATTGCCTCTGGGCCCCTAGCGGCCAGCTTCGACGCCAACGCGTTACGGGGCGTCGAAGCTATACAACACACGACCGTGCGCATTGCCTTGCACAGCTTGCCAGAGGGTGGGCTGTTAATGCGCAACCCTTCCGCAGTGCAAGCCTTTGGCCCGGCGCAACAAAGAACCGAGCCCAAAAGTTGCGACTTTACCTCTATGTTCACCGAGCCCGGCTTGGCCACACGCATCGTTACGCAAGTCAGTCAAGGTCAATCCTTCAGTGCCGAGATCGAACTGCGTACGCTGCAGGGTTTATGTTGGCACAGCCTGGATGTGCGTCCTGTGGTTGACCCAGGGACAGGTCAAAAAGCCATGCAAGTCAACGCTCGCGACATCTCCAAGCTCAAAGCCGTCCAGCAAGCCCTAGAAAGTGCCAGGGTCGCCGCCGATCATGCCAACCTTGCCAAGAGCGAATTTCTCGCCAACATGAGTCATGAAATCCGAACCCCCATGAATGGGGTACTGGGGCTCACCGACCTGGTGCTGCGCGGCGAGCTGAGTCCGACGCAGCGAAAATACATCGAGCTGGTGCACCAATCAGCCAAGGGCTTGATGGTCATCATCAACGACTTACTGGATGTTGCCAAAGTCGAATCGGGCCGGATGCAAATCGAGCAACAACCCATTAACCTGGCCCAATGCATTGATGAAGCACTCATGCCCCTGATCCACGAAGCTCAAAATAAAGGGCTCAACCTCTATGCCAATATTCACCGCGACGTCCCTCACACCGTGCTTGGTGATGCAGTCAGATTGCGGCAAATATTGATCAATTTAATAGGCAATGCGCTGAAATTTACTGAACAAGGAGAGGTGAGGATCAGCGTGAGGCCCCTCAACCCTGAAATTGCCCCGGAAAAAGCGGTTGACTTGCAGTTCAGCATTCATGACACTGGCATTGGTATGAGCGCCGACCAACTGACTCAGGTTTTTGAGCCGTTCGTACAAGCCGACAGCAGCATGACACGCCGCTTTGGTGGCACGGGTTTGGGCCTGACCATTGTCCAAAGACTGGTACAACTCATGGGCGGCGAAGTCAGAGTCAAAAGTACCCCTGGCAAGGGTAGCTGCTTCAGCTTTCAACTGCGCATGCAATGCGAGCCATCCCCAATGAGATAACGCTTCGAAGCTGTCATTTCAAGCCCGCACCCAATGTCTCAATGCCCCTCCCAATGCAAGTGAATCCTGACGAGCTGATTTTCACTGCCATACGAGCCCAAGGCCCTGGAGGGCAAAACGTGAACAAAGTGTCATGTGCTGTGCACTTGCGCTTTGACATCGCAGCTTCGAGCTTGTCCGATGGCATCAAAGAGCGCCTACTTGCGCGGCGCGACCACCGCATTACTGGCCACGGAGTGGTTGTGATCAAAGCCCAGAGCTACCGAAGCCAAGATAAAAACCGCGAAGAAGCCCTGCGTCGCCTGCAAGCGATGGTCGATGCGGCTGAGCCATCCCCTGTGGTGCGCCGACTCACACGCCCTGGGCGTTCGGCCCGTGAACGCCGCCTCAGCCTGAAAGCTCAGCGCAGTGCGCTCAAAAATTTGCGCGGCAGGATTGAACCTAGAAACTGAAGTTGATTCTGATGTTCTGATGTTCTGATGATATCGATTGCCATGCGCCTACAATTCAAGCTTCCATGATTGATGCTTTTGCTACTGCAGTCAATGCTTGCCGCCCCTCAAGGCTGAAGCAGTTCTACGTCCTGACCAAGCCCCGCGTGGTCCAGTTGATTATTTTTTGTGCGGTGATTGGCATGTTGCTGGCTCAGCGCGGTTGGCCAGCATGGCCGGCCTTGCTGGCCGCGACAGCGGGCATTTGGTTGGTGGCTGCAGCTGCGGCGGCTTTCAACTGCCTGGTTGAACAAAAAATTGATGCCAAGATGTCACGCACAGCCTGGCGCCCCACAGTCCAAGGTGACCTCGCGACCCGTGAGGCCCTGATTTTTTCAGCTGTGTTGTGCGCGGCTGGCAGCCTCATTTTGTGGTTCTTTGTCAATGGCCTCACCCTGGGGCTGACGCTTGCCACTTTCATTGGCTACGCCATCATCTATACCCTGATCCTCAAGCCCGCCACGCCCCAAAACATTGTCATTGGGGGGGCCTCAGGCGCAATGCCACCCGTCTTGGGCTGGGCAGCCATGCGCAACGAAGTGGGGCCTGAGGCTCTCATCATGTGCCTGATCATTTTTCTCTGGACACCTCCTCATTTTTGGGCCCTAGCGCTTTATCGCGCCGACGAATACCGCCAATCAGGCTTACCCATGTTGCCTGTCACTCACGGTTCAAAGTTCACGCGCCTGCAAGTCTTGCTTTACACATTGGTTCTTTTTGCGGCCACCCTCTTGCCTTTTCTTTACGGCATGAGTGGCTGGCTCTATCTCTTCAGTGCCACCCTGCTGGGTTTGGGGTTTATCGCCTACGCATGGCGTTTATGGCGAAACTACTCAGATGCACTGGCGCGTGCCACCTTCAGATATTCCATTTGGCACCTGTCGTTGCTCTTCGCCGCCATGCTGTTAGATCACTACGGAAGTCCGCTATGAACTCAGCCCAACGAACACGACTCTTACACCGCTTCACGCTGTGGGGCCTCATGAGCTTGGGGCTAACAGGGTTAGGACTAGGGTTGATGGGCTGTGAGCGCCCAGTGGCCGCCTTTAAAAGCACCGACATCACTGGCGCCCCTTACGCCAAGACCCTGAACTTGCCTGACACCTCAGGCAAGCGACGCGCCCTGAGCGACTTCAAAGGCAAAGTCGTGGTTGTTTTTTTTGGCTATACCCAGTGCCCAGACGTGTGCCCGACCACCATGCTCGAACTGGCCCAAGTCAAACGCGAATTGGGCCCCGACGGGCAGCGCATTCAAGCGCTCTTTGTCACCATCGACCCCGAGCGTGATACGCGAGAGGTGCTCAACACTTACGTGAGTGCCTTTGATCCAAGCTTTTTAGCCTTGCGTGGCACTCCCGAAGAAACCACAGCGGCAGCCAAAGAGTTTAAAGCTTTCTTCGCCAAAGTGCCCGGCAAAACACCCACCAGCTACACAATGGACCACTCAGTGGGCAACTATGTCTTCGACACCCGGGGCAAAGTTCGTCTCTTTGTGCGCAACGGTTCCGGTGTCCCAGCCTGGGTGGCCGACATCAAAGCACTGCTCGCGCAGGCCTGAGCTTCAAACATTTCATCTCAACGCTCAAAGACACTAGAGTCGTAGCGCTGAGCAAAGAAGACAAGAAACAAGGGCGTTTTACACGAGTAGACCGAACTCCAAATTCCAGAGCAAGGCCTGGTGCACGGCTGGCTCAAGGGCTATGCAAAAGAAGTCTTTGTGGTTCGGCAGGTCTTTAAAAAAAGGACGACAGCACGGGCACGTTGCATCTGGTTTTTAGCGACTTAACTTGCGACCATAACGCCATCACTGCGACCTACAAAAAACGATGGGAAGTAGAGGTTTTTCACAAATCTTTGAAGTCCAACGCAAGCCTGACCAAGTCGCCCACCCAAACGACCAGGACGCAAAGCATTCATGTATTCATGTCAATTGTGCGGCCTTCAAGCTGGAATGTCTAAGCCTTAAACACAAGCTCAGTCATTTTGCCATGTGCCGCAAACTGTTAATCAATGCAACTCAGAGCGCCTACGCTGAGTTGCAGCGTAGGCGCTCTGGCGCAGTTGCTCCTGCGTAAGGTCAGCTATTAAGCTGGTTTGAACCATGCCATGACTTCAATAACAGCCCCTAGCTCAAGACCTTACGCATTTTCTTCATGGCGGCCACCTCAATTAGACGAATTCGTTCGGCGCTGACACCATACTCAGCAGCAAGATCATGCAAGGTCATACCACCTGAGTTGTCATCATTAACCTGCAGCCAGCGCAGCTCAACAACACGTCGGCTGCGCTCATCTAATGAGTCCAGTGCCTTAGCAATACCGTCACCTGACAACCAATCACGGTGCTGCGCCTCGAGGACGCGACTGGGCTCGCTGCGCTCATCAGCCAAATAAGCAATCGGCGCGAAGGACTCATCGCCATCATCCATTTGAGGCTCAAGCGCCACGTCGCCGCCAGACATGCGCATTTCCATCTCGTGAACCTCTTCAGGCTTCACCCTCAACTGTCCAGCCATCGTCAGAATTTCATCCTCGGTTAGGGTCGTGCGATGCGCACCTGGAGTGGTCGCTGAATCTTTTAAACTTTGCTTCATCGAGCGAAGATTAAAAAACAACTTTCTCTGAGCCTTGGTCGTTGCCACCTTGACCATGCGCCAGTTTTTCAAGATGTACTCATGAATTTCAGCCTTGATCCAATGGATGGCATAGCTCACCAAGCGCACCCCCTGATCGGGATCAAAACGCTTGACAGCTTTCATCAAGCCCACATTGCCCTCTTGAATCAAATCGCCATGAGGGAGGCCATAACCCAAATATTGCCTGGCAATCGAGACTACCAAACGCAAATGAGACAGCACCAACTTCCCAGCAGCTTGCAGATCACCGCAGGAACGTAGTTCTCGAGCCAAGCGCTCCTCATCATCAGCCGTCAACATGGGCAACCGGTTTACTGCAGAAATATAGGCATCTAGATTTCCCAGTGAAGGCACGAGCGACCATGGATCAGGCAGGCTGACGGACAGTCTGTGAGGATAGGGATGAACGGGCAAAGTCATTGAAAACCTCCTTCTTGTGATGTTAGCACTCTCAGACATTGAGTGCCAGACTTAATACCCCGCAGGACCACAGCTTGTGAAATTTGCGGCATTAGCAATGGGATATAGGTATACACTAGCGGGCTTGACCGCTTTTAATCCCGGCGGCAAAAGACTATATCCGTCGCCAATGGCTAAGAGGCCATATCCTGTGCATTTGCTCCACAAACGCACTCACAACAAGTGGCGCCGACCCCATTGAAGACGGACTTCGGGATCAAATTTACCTATATTCCGCCATGAAAACTTTCAGTGCCAAGCCGGCCGAGGTGACACATGAGTGGTTTGTGATTGACGCAACCGATAAGGTTCTCGGTAGGGTGGCCAGCGAAGTCGCCCTCCGTTTGCGCGGCAAACATAAAGCCATCTATACACCTCACGTCGATACAGGTGACTTTATTGTTGTTGTCAATGCAGAGAAGCTCCGCGTGACTGGCAACAAAGCCACCGATAAAATGTACTATCGTCACTCTGGATATCCTGGTGGTATTCGTGCGATCAACTTCAAAGATATGCAAGCGCGTCACCCAGGCCGCGCGTTAGAAAAAGCGGTGAAGGGCATGTTGCCCAAAGGGCCATTGGGTTATGCCATGGTCAAAAAGCTCAAGGTCTACGCTGGCGGGGCACATCCCCACGCTGCGCAGCAGCCTAAAGCCCTAGAGATCTAAGGAGCTTCTGATGATTGGAAATTGGAACTACGGCACAGGCCGACGTAAGTCTTCTGTGGCACGCGTCTTCATGAAAAAAGGCACAGGCCAAATTATCGTCAACGGCAAACTCGTTAGCGAATATTTTGGTCGCCAGACCTCGATCATGGTTGTCAAGCAACCTCTGGCATTGACTGCAAACGAAGCCGCATTTGATGTCAAAGTCAATGTCCGCGGTGGTGGCGAGTCGGGTCAGGCTGGCGCAGTGCGCTTAGGCATTACCCGTGCCCTCATTGACTTTGATGCAGCCCTCAAGCCTGAGCTCAAGCGCGCTGGCTTCGTCACCCGTGACGCCCGTGAAGTAGAGCGTAAGAAAGTTGGTTTGCACGGTGCGCGCCGCCGCAAACAATTCAGCAAACGCTGATACCCACAATATCGCGTCAAAACAGGGCCGCATGCTGCGGCCCTGTTTTCTTCAAAGAAGAAGACCCCAAATACTTGCTGTGGGCATCCAATGCGCTTACCCTCATTACACCTGAAGACACCTTAAAGCCTGAGAGCCCCTTCAGTACCATGGCCTTATCAAATTCTTCATAATCACCCCATCGTTTTCTAGGAGTCGCCATGACCAATGCAGCCCTGTCCCCGATGGCCCCTGAGCCCCCCCCCCTACCGCTGATTTTCACTGATAGTGCTGCAGCCAAAGTGAAAGAACTGGTAGACGAAGAGGGCAACCCTGAGCTAAAGCTTCGCGTTTTTGTCCAAGGTGGCGGATGCTCGGGCTTTCAATACGGATTCACCTTCGATGAAGTGGTGAATGACGACGACACCCAGATGGCCAAAAATGGCGTAGCTTTGTTGATTGACGCCATGAGCTTACAATATTTGGTTGGCGCCGAAATTGACTACAAAGATGACCTCCAAGGTGCCCAGTTTGTCATCAAGAATCCCAATGCCACAACCACATGCGGTTGTGGGTCGAGTTTTACTGTTTAGCATGCCCCTCAAAACTGAAGGGCTGCCTAGGTTGTACATTGGTACTGAAGAGGGGTGCGTAGGATACGCCACACCCAGCATCACGCGGGATAAATAGCACCCAGCACTCGGGGCCCACGAGCCCCAGTGGCCGTGACGAGGTTTCCAGTTTGCCGCAACACGCAAGCCTGCGCCAACCAAGCAAAAGCAGCGCTCTCAACTTGATGCGGTGGCAAGCCCATAAGATCGGTTGATGACACCGACGAACCCAGTTGGCGCGACATTCTGCGAAGTAAATCGCCATTGAATGCCCCGCCCCCGCAAACCAGCACGCGACCAGCCGCGTGCGTGTGTCGTGTAATGGCCTGTGCGCAGCAGCTGGCAGTTAACTCAGCCAGAGTGGCTTGGACATTTTGCGGTGGCGTGTGCGACCAAGCTGCCAAACGGTCCGTCAGCCAGCCTGAATTGAACAAATCACGACCTGTACTCTTAGGTGGGGGGAGACTGAAATAAGGCTCGCTCAAAAACTGCTGCAACAAGCCTGGAATGACCTGCCCAGTGGCTGCCCAATGGCCATTTTGATCAAACGCTTGCCCAGTATGGTACTGGCACCAATGGTCAAGCAGTACATTGCCCGGACCGCAATCAAAGCCACTGGTTTGGCCATCTGCTGCAATCAAAGTGACATTGCTCATGCCCCCCACATTGACCACCGCCACTGCTTGCCCTTGGCGCCCAAATATCGCACGATGGAATGCGGGCACCAGAGGCGCGCCCTGCCCTCCAGCCGCCACATCACGACTGCGAAAATCTGCTACAACATCAATGCCTGAGAGTTCAGCCAAAAGCGCTGGGTTATTCAATTGGACCGAATAGCCCAGGCCATCAAACTCTCGTGGCCGATGCCGAACCGTTTGACCATGACAACCCACGGCTTGCACCTGATTGTGAGCTGCCGGGAAGGCATGAAGTAAGGCTTTCACCACATCGTGATACAGCCGACTCAAAGCATTTGCACAAAGTGCTGCACGGTGCAGTTCGTTGGCACCCACCTGGTTGAGCGACGCCAACTCGTCATGCAGCTCTGAAGTGAACGGTAGATGAGCGTGAGCATGAACCTCAAGACATTCGCCTTGAGATCCAAAGCTGACCAATAAGCCGTCGGTCCCGTCTAGCGAAGTACCTGACATTAAGCCGATGAAATAGGGCTTCATTGCGCTGCCTTATGGAAAGCCGCAGATCAACTCGGCACGCTCCATCGAAACTCAAAAGGGAATAATGCGCAACTACTCGTTGAAGCGGGCGATGGCCACGGTTTGGGCAACGGCCAATTGCGCCTTGGCATAACGAACCGCTTGGTCAAACTTTGGCTTTGCACTTGGGTCTAAAACCATGGTTTCAGATGACGTCGCCATATTCTGCGGGTCTTTCTGAACCCCGTTGATCTTCACTTCGTAGTGGAGATGCGGACCCGTTGCCCAACCTGTTGAGCCGACAGCACCCAACAAGCTACCCTGCAAAACGTGTTCTCCGGCCTCCACATGAATGCGACTTAGATGCGCATAGACCGTTGAGCGACCACCGGAGTGCTCGATGCGCACAACCTTGCCATAACCATTTTGCCAACCAGCAAACTCGACCACACCATCCGCCACATTGCGCACCGGAGTGCCCGTCGGGGCCGCATAGTCAACGCCTCGATGGTGCGCCCAGATGCCCAAAATGGGGTGAAACCGAACCGCAAACCCGGAAGTCACGCGAGAGACCTCAAGAGGACTGCTCAAAAAAGAACGGCGCTTGCTTTGGCCCAGAAGGTCGAAGTAACCTCCCTTACCTTTGCCATCGTCGAACCACAACGCTGAATAACTTTCGCCTCTATGCATAAACTGGGCTGAGAGTACCCGACCCACCTGACGCCAGGCTACAGGCTCGTCATCGGCCGTGAGTACTTCATAAACCACGCTAACTCGTGCACCTCGGGGGACGTCTTGCCGAAAGTCGACGTCATTGGCGAAGATTTCGGCCACTTGACGGGCAATGGCATCAGGGATGTTGGCATCGTCAGTTGCCCTGAAGAGAGAGTGCTGCACAGTCGCTGTGCCTAGACGAGTCTGTGGCACAAGCAAAGCTGTTTGCAGTTGCGTGCTGAAACCAGTAGCCTCACGCTTGATTGTGAGGCGATTGAAATGCGTATGGGCTTGCTGCGGATCATCAGTGGGGTAACGGGCCACCAACTCTTGAAGGATGCCTGCTGCATTGGTGCGAACCTGGACCATTTTGCCAGCTTGCCCGCTCAAAACTTCGCGAGCGAGCGGATGGGTACGTAAGAAGTTAGCAGCACCACTGTCGGTCACATTCAACCGACTCAACAAGCTGCCTGCAGTGTCGCTGGAGCGTGTGACATCGTTTCGAAGCAATTGGAGATCGTGCTCAGCCAACTGATCGAGCTGTTGCCGGGGTGACACTTGGGGGGTCACCAGCTCGGTGACAATGCGATGGCGGGGCTCAACCAAAGGCACCGTCATCGGTGCAAGCCCGAAAGCTGTTGCACCAAAACCCAAGAGGCTGACCATCAAGCCGCCAGTCACAAAACGCGGATGGCTTGTCACAGCATGGCCCGCTCGGTGAGCGGCATCAGAGAGAAGGCTATGAAGAGGTTGGAGTGAGTTCAAAGTCAGGGTGCTATCGAGCGAAGGCCCAATAAGTCATAAAATGGAGGAAACAACGAAGTTTGAGCGATCGGTCAGTTGCTTTACTGACGATCAGTGCTGACCAGTATAACGGCGTCTTTTCGAATATCTGTAATTGTATTCTGGGTTTTTCCCTGCTAACCCCCCAAACAAATGCCCCCCCTACTGACGCATGAGTTGCCTGATGCCGTACAGCACGCCCTGGACGTGAGCCGTCTTGGATGCGATGAGCTGCTGCCCGAACCCCAGTGGCTGGAAAAGTTGGTGCGCGCACACTCCACAAAAAAACCATTGCGCATCAAACTCGGTCTGGACCCCACAGCACCGGATATCCACTTAGGCCATACCGTAGTGCTTCATAAGTTGCGCCAGCTGCAAGAGCTGGGGCATCAGGTGATTTTTTTGATTGGAGATTTCACCTCAACCATCGGCGATCCCTCTGGGCGTAACAGCACCCGCCCGCCGGTGACTCCAGAGCAAATTACCCAGAACGCGCAAACATACTGCCAACAAGCGAGCCTGGTGCTCGATATCGACCGAACCGAGATTCGCTATAACGCCCAGTGGTGTGATCCACTTGGATCGCGCGGCATGCTTCAACTGGCGCAGCGCTACACGGTGGCACGAATGATGGAGCGCGATGATTTCACTAAGCGCTTTAAGGCTGGAACTCCGATTTCGATGCATGAGCTGCTGTACCCGCTGCTTCAGGGCTATGACTCGGTCGCGTTGCGCAGCGATCTGGAGTTGGGTGGTACCGATCAAAAGTTCAATCTCTTGGTGGGGCGCGCCCTACAGGCAGAGTATGGGCAAGAACCCCAATGCATCTTGACCATGCCGTTGCTAGAGGGCCTGGATGGCATCGAGAAGATGTCGAAAAGCAAAGGCAACTACATCGGCGTGACCGAATCTGCCAATAGCATGTACGCCAAGCTTTTGTCGATCAATGATGATTTAATGTGGCGTTACTTCAATTTGTTAAGTTTGCGGCCCCCCACTGAGATCGAGAGCTTGCAAGCTGAAGTGATGCGGGGGCGCAACCCCAAAGATGCCAAGGTTTTGCTAGCCAAAGAAATCACCACCCGTTTTCACAGTGCCGCTGCCGCCGAGGCCGCCATGCAAGACTTTGATTTGCGGGCGCGCGGTGGCATACCCCACGATATTCCCGAGTTGAGCATGTCAGGTGCGCCGCTGGGCATTGGCGCGGTTCTCAAGCAGGCCGGCCTGGCCCCATCCAGCACACAAGCCATGCGCTTGATCGAGGGCTCGGGAGTGCGTGTAGACGGCACCATCATTGCCGACAAGGGGCTGAAGTTGCCTGCCGGAACCTACGTCATCCAAGTGGGCAAGCGCAGCTTTGCTCGGGTGTCATTGACTTGAACCCCTCAAACGGGGTCAAACCAAAGTTGATGTTCTTAAAGCAGCGACTGGCACTTTATTTGTTGCTGATTCGATGGGACCGGCCTGCGGGCACTTACTTGCTTTTGTGGCCCACACTGGCGGCCTTGTGGTTGGCGGCCGGTGGCTATCCTGGTTGGCACCTGCTGTTTGTTTTTGTCATGGGCTGTTTTTTGATGCGCAGCGCAGGTTGCGTGATCAACGATGTGGCTGATCGTGATTTTGATCGACACGTCAAGCGCACAGCCCAGCGTCCATTGGCGCTGGGACTGATCAAGCCCACAGAAGCTTCGGGATTGGCCGCCGTCTTGGCTTGGCTGGCTTTTTTGCTGGTGTGCACCACCAACTTGATGACGGTGCTTTGGAGTATTGGCGCACTGATTGTGACCTTGATTTACCCACTGACCAAACGATTTTTGGCCATGCCACAAGCGATTTTGGGTGTGGCATTCAGTTTAGGCATCCCCATGGCTTTTGTGGCCGTGCAAGGACAAGTGCCTTGGGTTGCGCTCTGGTGGTGGCTGGGAAACCTATTCTGGGTGCTGGCTTATGACACCGAATATGCCATGGTGGATCGTGATGATGATCTGCGCATTGGAATTCGCACTTCAGCGATCACCCTGGGCCGCTGGGATGTCGTTGGGGTCATGATTTTTTACACCTTCAGCTTGGTTTTTTGGGGCGTAGCGGGGTTGGCGATGGGCTTGCTCTGGCCTTATTTTGTGAGCCTGGGAACAGCCGCAGCCATGGCCTGCAGACACTTTAGCTTGATTCGAAACCGAAGTCGTGAAGGCTGCTTTCGTGCCTTCACGCTGAATCACTGGCTGGGCTTGATGCTGTGGCTGGGGGTGATGGCCAGTCAGGCTCTGGCTTGACAGCCCCTGGCACCATCACTGCCACTATCCCGCCCCCCACACTGCGGCTCAGTCAAGGATAGAGGCCACGTTCTTCGCGAGCAATCAAGATGCGCTCACAAGCCACAGCAAAGGTGGCTGTCCGCAGTGTGATTTTGTGGTGGTCCGCCGTGTCCCAAATATGGCGCAAAGCATCCACCATGATTTTGTCGAGGCGCACGTTGATTTCATCTTCGGACCAGAAAAAACTTGAAAAGTCTTGCACCCACTCAAAGTAGCTGACCGTGACACCACCAGCATTACAAATAACGTCGGGCACCACCAAGATGCCACGCTCTTTAAAAATATCGTCAGCCTCTGGCAGCGTGGGGCCATTGGCGCCTTCGAGTACCAGCTTAGCCTTGATGCGGTCAGCACGCGCGGTGGTGATTTGACCCTCAAGGGCCGCTGGGATCAAGATGTCACAATCGACATCCCAGAAAGCTTCATTGTCGATACGCTCAGCGTCTTTGTAGTTTCCGATGCCGCCATCACGTTTGAGCACCGCGGTGGCCTCGTGCAAGTCAAAACCCTTAGGGTTGACCAAGGTGCCGGTGTGATCTTGCACTGCAACGAGCCTGGCACCAGCTTGCACAAACAGCTCTGCCGCGGCACTTCCCACATTGCCCATTCCTTGAACAGCCACGCGAGCGCCTTCTAACTGAAGGCCGCTTCGGCGAGCGGCCTCACGACCAGTCACAAATACCCCTCGGCCTGTGGCCTTGACACGGCCCAGAGAACCACCCAAATGAATAGGCTTGCCCGTGACAACCCCCGTGGCAGTGCTGCCAGTGTTCATGGAGTAGGTATCCATCATCCAGGCCATGATTTGTCCATTGGTATTGACGTCAGGCGCGGGAATATCGCGATTGGGGCCGATGATGATGCCAATTTCGCTGGTGTAACGACGGGTCATGCGCTCTAACTCTTTGCGAGACAGCAGCTTCGGATCCACTCGAATACCGCCCTTGGCGCCGCCAAAAGGCAAGCCCACGCCAGCGCATTTGACCGTCATCCACGCACTTAACGCCATGACTTCTTCCAGCGTCACATCAGGGTGGTATCGGACACCGCCTTTGCCAGGCCCCCGCGACAGGTTGTGCTGGACACGATAGCCTTCAAAATGGCGAACGCTGCCGTCATCCATTTCGATGGGCACATCAACGATCAGAGTGCGCTTGGGCCGCTTGAGCGTTTCACCCCAACGTGCCAATGACCCCAGATAAGGCAAGACGCGATCAACTTGGGATAAATAGGTTTGCCAAGGGCTGTTAGTGTCTTGGCTGACGTACGACAAAATGCTCATTCCAATCTCCGAGGGGGTTATCAATCAAGTGACCAAGCATCTGATCCCTGGTTTCACATGGGATGAGACTGTAGGCTGGGTTGCGGGTCGGTGCTCATGATTTGCCATGCAGTGTTTGCATGCTTATGCACAAGACGCGTATGGCATTGGGTTTGCTACCCATCCAACCTGAAGATGTTGTGTTGGCAAAAAGAGTGAAGGGTGATCTGCAGCGTTGCAAATGTTCACGATACCAAAGGGTATCGCTGTGCTTTGTGCTTTGCATCTTATTCCTTCACTTTTTTGCCAATACGGCATCTTCAGTTCTGAGGGCTATAGGCATCAAATTCATCGCCCATTTCTTGAGCTCGAGCTTGAGCGGCGCGCACAGCCTGGATCAAAACATCTTTGAAGTCATGATTTTCTAGCATGCTGATGGCTGCGTGCGTCGTGCCGCCTTTGGAGGTGACTTTCTTTCGCAACTGAGCGGGTGACTCACCGCTGTGGGATACCAGCGCAGTCACGCCACGGAAAGTTTCTAGAGCCAGCGTCAAGCCCTGAGCTGAGGTCAGGCCCATGAGTTGAGCGGCCTCGACCAGTGCTTCAATCACATACAGCACATAAGCCGGTCCTGAGCCCGACAAGGCTGTGACGGCATCAAGGGCACTTTCGTCCTCGAACCACAGTGTTTGCCCAGTGCTGGCCAGCAGTGTTTCAATATGAAGACGCTCGTGTGCCGTGACACTGCCGTGCGCATAGAGCCCCGCGATGCCCTGGCCGATCAGCGCAGGGGTGTTGGGCATCGCCCGCGCCACGCGCTGAGTCCCCAAAGTGCGCACAAGCGTGCCACTGCGTATGCCAGCCATCACGCTCAGCTGCAAAGCTTGCTGGACATGAGCCTGACAGGTAGTGGCTGCCGCCAAGTAGTGTTGGGGTTTGACAGCCCACACCACAGTTTGGACATGACTCAGCCCGGGGCCGGGTTGGTCATGGCACGTGACGCCCCAGTTTTGGGTTAAAAGATCGCGCTGCTGTGCCAAGGGCTCGAGAACATGGATGGTTGAAGCGACTCGACCTGAACGAATCAGCCCTGCGATGATGGCAACAGCCATGTTGCCGCCACCAATGAATGCAATTGAAGAGGACATGCAGTGCCCTTTTTAAATTGTGGGGGTTCTCCTGCAAAGAAGAAGCTTGAAGTAACAGACATGAGTGTATTGTGTGTGCAAATGCTGCCCATCATCTTGCATGAGATCTTGCTTGATTTGCGCCATTATTTTTTTCAGAGGTTTACTCGTGCATTTTAAAAATATCCTGGCCTGGATCACACTGAGTATGACTGCATTGCTCAGCGCTTGCTCGACCCTGCAAAGCCACGATGCCAGAGTTTCGATGGTCCAAGCCACCAGCGAGTCAGGCAACATTGCTGCAGCAATCACCCAGTTAGAGGCCACCGCACCCACGCCTGAGAACAAACAAGAGATGCTCTACAACATGGAGCGGGGTGAGTTGTTGCGGATGAATCGCCAATACGCACAGAGTAATGAATCGTTCATGCTTGCAGACGAAGCAGTTCAAAACTGGGAATCGTTAGTCAAAACCAATCCTGAGAAGCTGTGGAGCACCCTGGGGGCTGCTTTGATCAGTGAGCGCTTGAAAATCTACGAAGGGCAAGACTACGAAAAAGTCATGCTGACAACCCGACTCGCCCTCAACCGATTGGCCCTCGGCGACTGGGATAACGCTCGTGTTGATATCAAACGCACCCACGAACGCGAGGCTGTGATCGCAGAGCTGCGCGCCAAAGATGTGATCAAAGCTGAAGATGAAGCCAAAGCCAAGGGTGTACTCCCCAATGGCAAAGAACTCAATGGCTACCCCGTAGAGAGCCTGAATGATCCAGCTGTTTTGCAACTCAAAAATGGCTATCAAAATGCTTTGAGCCATTACCTTTCAGGATTTTTGTACGAGGTCTTGAACGAGCCCAGCTTGGCGGCCCCCGGGTATCGCAAAGCCATCGAGCTTAAACCCGGCTCAGCTGTACTGGAAGAGGGCTTGCGCGGCCTTGATCAGCGTACCAGCGTGGCCCAGCGGGGCAAGCAGGGCATGACGGATGTCTTGTTCGTGCTCGAATCAGGCTCAGCGCCAGCCCGCAAGCCCAGAGCTTTCAGCCTGCCCGTGCCAACAAGGCATGGCTTAGTGACTGCCACAGTTTCTTACCCTGTGATCACCCCCTCCCTCACGCCACACATCCAAAGCGTTGGTCTTGGTCTTTTAACGCTGAAGCCTGAAATCGTGGTTGACTTCAATGTCATGGCGCGACGTGCGCTGAAAGACGAAATGCCTGCCATGATGCTGCGTGGCGCAACGCGCGCCGTGGCCAAGGGCATCGCGCAAGACCGGGCACAGAAAAATTTTGGCTTGGCCGGCGGCATTCTCAGTGCAGTGGCTGCAGTTGCCAGCGAGCAAGCAGATGACCGAATGTGGCGCTTGCTGCCTGATCGGGTATATCTCGCACGAGCCACCCTTCCCCCTGGCGAACACCCATTAACGATTGAAGGCAGGCGGGCGGGCACGGTCAAGATTGATGGGCGATACGCCATCGTGCCAGTGCGGGTCTATGCCAACAGCCTACTGATCGGCGATGTGGCCGGCTATGGAACCTTGGCAAGTCATTCAGTGCCTGCGTTATCAAAGCCAGCACCTGCGGCTGGCCTTGAAAGAACAAGGTTTCGACAAGGCAACAGCGCGACCCCATCTCAAAATGCGACAGATTAAACCCTTGACCTCCACAGGCACGCCCCCACGCCCCCAGGTCAACCCAGACTCTTCGAGACTGACAGCCATCACGCTGCAAATTGCACGAACAGTTCGACCATTTTCACGCGCCGTGAGTCATAGAATCAATCCTCAACCCCACCCCGCTGCGAGCGCTGACACGCTCGCCTCTGCGTCACAAAGTCCAGCGAAGGAAAACCCATGAAACCGAGCGCCATTCAGGCCACCGCGGTGTTGCTGGCCTTGGCCAGTTTGACGGCATGCACCCACCCACCACCAGCTCCTGAGCCTAACAGTTCGGCCAGCAAACTGCTGCTGCGCGGCCAACCCTACGGCATCCAATTGATTGACATGCGCGCTCAAAGACGCAACGACGTGTTGGTAGTGCAAACCGATTTAGCCAATACCGAAAATAGCGACAAAGTGGTGTATTGGCGCTATCGATGGTTGGATGCTTCTGGCATGCAAGTGGGTGATGGTGATGCCTGGAAGCCTTTGCAACTGTACGGTCAGCAAACGCAAACCGTACGGGGCACGGCACCCACCAGCCAGGTGGTTGATTTCCGCCTGGAAATGAACACTGAGAAGCTTTAACCTCCCCCTCTTTTTCCCATTCAACTTCCATCAATTTACCAGACCTACACGATGAACCCATCCAATGCTCGTGGCACCCTGTGGGGCCTGCTGACCTTGACTGCAGTCCTGTCAGCCTGCCAAACGGTATCGTCTCCTACAGTGCGGGTTGACAACCAAACGTCTTATGGCGACGCAAAATCTGTCGAAACCGTCACCAACGAATTTGGCTCTACCGATTTACAAATGATGGCCGAAAAAATGACGGGCTCTTTGCTTGAAAGCTCGGTCTTGACAGGCCGCCCCACCGTCACAATCTCGACGGTTCGCAACAAAACCAGCGAATACATTGACACAAAAAATGTGGTGAACTCGATTCAAACGGCTTTGGTCAAGAGTGGCAAAGTGCGTTTTACCCGCAGCATTGACGAGATGCAGCCGGGTGTTGATGAACTTCAGCGACAAAACCAAAGCGGGCTTTATAAGCAAAACTCGACGGCCAAAGTAGGTCAATTGAAAGGCGCCAAGTACAGCATCGAGGGTGAGTTGACTTCGATCGTGAAGCAAACATCAGACACCAAAGACGTCTTCTACAAGTTCACCCTCAAGCTTTATGACGTTGAAGAAGGCACCATCGAGTGGCAAGAAGAAAAAGAAATCCGCAAAACCAGTAAGCGCCAACCCTAACCTGACCTGCCCCGACAGGAATGAAATCAATTCTTTATCAGACAGCATGGGCCTTGTGCATGGCGGGCCTCAATGGGGCAGCCATGGCTCAAGGAGAACCACGTGCCAGGCCCACCATTGCCGTGACTCATTTGGCCTATGAAGAGCGTGTGCAAGAGCACTTTGAGGTTGCGCGGATCAGACGACACTCAAACAGCAGTTCAAATCACCTAGGCATGAGCGCCAGCCAGCAAACAACAGGCACTTACGCAGCCGGCACCTACTCTTACCTTGAACAAACCGAGTTACGCCACTTCACTGCCGACCTCAAAGGGGCCATGCTTAGAGGTGGAGGCATTCGACTGATTCAAGGGCGCGACTTTGATGCGGGTGCACCTCGCTCTAGCAAAGGAGAGCAAGTGCTGCACCAGCTACAGACAGGCAAAACGCCTGCCAAGCCTGTGCGCCAACCCAGTGTGAGCGACATCATCACGCGCATCAAAGGCGGTGAGTTTGCAGGCGCTGATTATGTGCTATTTGGCACTTTGTCTAGCATCCAGTTTCGTGATGAGTTGTCGCCTTTGCAAGGCACCACCAATGCTTCATCTTTGTTCAGCCTTGACTTGGTGAGTGACTTTAGCCTGATCAGCACCCGCACCCATGAAATCAAAGCATCCTTCAGCGCCCAGGGTAACGGCCAAGATGTCAAACTGATCAGCAATCAAGGAGATGTCGTCGCGCCAAATCGGGGCAAGGTCATTCGGGAAACCTCGCAGACCCTGGCCCAGAGTGCTTACGGGCAGTTGCTAGAACAATTGGGTTTGACCTCAAGCATGCCTGTGGGCTACATGCAAAGTGGCAACCCCAGCCTGAATACCCCTTCATCACACGTATCTCCGGACACTCAACCCCCTGCGGCCGAACAAACACCGGTGATGGTATTCAAGTAATTTAGGATCACCTCCTCATCACCTCACCCCATTTGCCAACACAGCATCTGCAGGTTTGAATGGCACCCGTTATCATTCCCCTCGTTCGTTTCCCTCATAAGAGAGCCCTGATAGGGTCAATTTGTAACCCTCATTAACAAATTGAAACGTGACGCTGGCCTAGGCGATTAAAATCATTGCCATGCGCACTGTAGATCAACTCGTACTCAGCCCCATTGAATTTTAAAGAGTCAAACTCGATGGAGCTTTTCTTCAGGCCTGGGGTAAACCGCAGCCCTATAGATAGGGTATCGCGAGGATTTACAACGACGCATGCCGGACAAAGTCGTGGCTTCTAACCTTTAAAATTTACTGCCACAGGGCACTAATTAATTAGAAAAACCAGCCAAAATTTAGAATTTAATGCAATGGCTGATCGGTCAGCCTTAATACATAAAATAACCAATAAACTACAGGAAGGCAATATCTTCATGAGCCAACTAAAATATTCAATTCTGCTCGGAAGCTTAATGTCATCATGTACAGCGATGGCCTCTGATTTTTGGTTGGTTGATGCAAATTCTGATACCAGAGCTTTAAGAATTATCTCGGGCATGTCCATTGATGCAAGTCAGATCCCATCGAGCTACTCGCTTAGCTTTGAGCCCCAAACGCCTACTGGCAGCATGCTCATCCAGCTCACTGGTCCCGTTTCCGCAAGTCGCTTGGAAGCCAGCGCGCCTTACGCATTGTTCGCAAACAGCGGGAGCGACTACTTTGGCAACCCAGCCAACCTGAATTTAGTACCGGGCCGTTATGTACTGTCCGCCGGAAGCCAGTCGATTACTTTCGAAGTGAAAAAGGCGGCGGAGCCAACCAATTTCTGGTTGGTGGACACCAGCACTGATCGCAAGCTGCTGGAAATCAAACAAGGCATGCGTATCGACTCTGCCAAAATTCCGGCGCGCTTCTCTATCAGCTACGAACCCATCACACCTTCGGGCAGCACCGACGTCCGCCTCACAGGCCCAGTAGCCTTCAGTCGCACAGAAGGCGCCGCGCCTTATGCCTTGTTTGGCAACATGGGGAATGACTATCTCGACAGCCCTAGCAATGTGACACTGACAGCCGGTAGTTATACGATTAGCGCCGCAGGCAAGTCGGTTTCATTCTCGGTCAGTGCTCCAGCTCCTAAACCACCAGCTCCAGCTCCAGCTCCAGCTCCAGCTCCAGCTCCAGCTCCAGCTCCAGCTCCAGCTCCAGCTCCAGCTCCAGCTCCAGCTCCAGCTCCAGCTCCAGCTCCAGCTCCAG
>JANMEO010000018.1:0-12715 GCA_031376995.1 Burkholderiales bacterium | reverse complement strand
GATGCGCTTCTCGATTTCTTGGGGGTTGAGTGTGGGGGCAACCCATTGTCCAATGCCAGGCAGAGCGGCGCCCGCATTGCTGACCAGCCCTTGCAAAAAATCGAAGCCTGGCACAAATTTGCTGAAAGATGAGGTGTCTGACATGGGGTCTCCGTGGGCTTCAGTGTTGGATGATTGATGCCATTGTGCGTCGTGATGTCGAATCTCTAATTTTGCAAGAATTGGCTTGATGATTTTGCACAGCTTTTTCTCACCCATCGCCGGGTGATGTTGCTCGGTCATGCGCAGCATCTTCAGCTGTCAGCCGTCAAGAGAACCTAGCACGTCGGCCTCAGATTGCTTGAGTAGCGCCTTGAGCAGAGGCGGCGAGAAGTGCCGTTGCACCGTGATTGCATAGAAGTTTTCATACAGGTCAGGCACCACGCCGTACTCCACCAATTGTCCGCTGCGCAGTTCATCTTGCACCACCACCGTGGGTAGCAATGCCACGCTGTCGGAGTCGCGCGCCAGCAGGCGCAGCATGCCATGTCGTCGACCTCCGCGCGAAGCCTGTAGTGCAGGTTGCGTTGCTCGCACATCAGGTCAAAGGCGGCGCGGATGTCGTTGTCCTGTCCGGGGAGCAGCAGCGGCACCTCGGCCAGCTCGTCGGGGAAGCGGAATGCTTTGCGGCGGCCACGCGGTTGACCCACCAGGCTGACCGGCTGACGCGCGATGCGTCGGCAGCGCCACGGGTCTTCGCTGCTGCCATGCACGCGCCGGTTGCTCAGCACCAGGTCGATGGAGTGAACGCGCAGCCGCGATAGCAGTTCGCTCAGGCTGCTCGACTGCAGCGTGAGCGACACGTCGTCGCGGCCCAGCAGCGGCTTGACAAAGTTTTCCTGAAAGTTGCGTGAGAGCGTGGCAACGGCACCGATGCGCAGCACTTGAACCTGTGCACGGCTATCGCCTCGCAGCAGCGCGAGCAGTTCGTTGCCGGTGGCAAAGATGGTTTCTGCATGCGCCAGCGCCAGGTGGCCAGCCTCAGTCAGCGCGAGCGTGCGGCCGACCCTGTCGAACAGCGTTTGGCCGAGTTGCGCCTCAAGTTGCTTGATCTGAGTGGAGAGTGCCGACTGCGAGACATTCAGCCGCAGCGCGGCGCGAGTTAGGTTGCCTTCTTTGGCCACGGCCCAGAAGTAGTGCAAGTGGTGGTAGTTCAGATTCGGCATCGAACAGCCCCTAATCATCTGTTTATATGAACGGATTGTGCACAACAATGTATTTTACGGAATTAAATTCTTCCGGCATAGTCCCGTCAGTTCAGAAAAAACCGGGTTTTATGATGGAAACAATGCATGCCGACCTCCCTGCCCTGCGCTTTGCGCTTCTTTGGGTGGTGCCGCTGTTGTACGTGCTCACTGCCGCTGTGCCGAGCCTGGCCAATGGCCAAGCCGACGCCGCATGGCGTTGGGCCAGCCGGGGCTCGATGCTTGCCTTGGTGGCTGCCATGCTATCGGTGGTGTGGCTGCTGGCCAGCGGGCCGGGCCTGACCCGCGGGCCGACGTTGCTCTCGCTGGGCGAGGCTGGCGCACTGAGTTTGGGGCTGCGCAGCGACGCGCTGGCCAACCTCATGCTGGTATTGGTGGCCTTCATCGGCTGGGTCATTGTCGGCTACTCGCAGCCTTATCTCGGCGGGCAGCGTGGCCAGCTGCGCTATATCCGCAGCTTGATGCTGACGCTGGCCGCTGTGACGCTGCTGGTCTTGACGAACAACCTGTTAGTGCTCGTGCTCGCCTGGGTTGGAACGAGCCTTGCTCTACATTCCTTGCTCACGTTTTTTGATCAGCGGCAGCAAGCATTGATCGCCGCGCACAAGAAGTTTCTTGCAAGCCGGGTGGCGGACGTGTGTATTCTGAGTGCCATTGTGATTGTCGCGTCACAGCTCGGCACGCTCGAGATTGACCAGGCCATTGCCGCAGCCCGGGCGCTTGCCGATGACTCCGTTGCCCTCAAGGTGGCAGCAGTGCTGTTTGCCCTTGCCGCGTGCTTGAAGTGTGCGCAGCTACCGGTGCATGGCTGGCTCATCCAGGTGATGGAGGCCCCTACGCCGGTCTCTGCGCTGCTGCACGCCGGCATCGTCAACCTGGGTGGCTTCCTCTTGATTCGCCTTGGTACGCTGGTCGCAGACGTGCCCGTCGCGCAGGCGCTGTTGGTTGTGGTGGGCGGCATCACCGCCGTTGTTGCTGCGGCCACCATGATGACGCGCATCAGCATCAAAGTGTCACTTGCTTGGTCCACCTGTGCGCAGATGGGCTTCATGTTGATGCAATGCGGGCTCGGACTCTACGATCTGGCCCTGCTGCATATCGTGGCTCACTCGCTGTACAAGGCGCATGCCTTCCTGAGCGCGGGTACCGCTGTGGAGCAAAACCGGCTGCGTCAGATGACGGCTTCGCTGCCGCCGCTGGGCGGCTTTGCTTGGCTGGCATGCGCGTTAGTGGGGGTGGGGATCGTTGCCGCAGCGGCGATCGTGTGGGGCATCAGCCCCGCTGACGAGCCTGCATTGTGGGCGGTGACGGCGATTCTCGCACTGGCGCTGGCGCCGCTGCTCGCTGGGCCCATGTTGCATACCGGAGGCTTGTGGTCGCTGGTCGGTATCGCCGGCGCCTTTGCCGTCGCGTTGGCTTACTTCGGCCTGCACCTCGTGTTCAGGCACTGGGTCGGCGAGGCCACACCTGCGAACATGGGCCTGGTGGCCTGGGTGATCGTCTGCTTTGTCTTGCTGTTCATCGTGCAGGGGTCAGTGCGCACCCGGCCTCAGGGGGTTCTGGCCTGCAAGCTCTACCCTTGGCTGTTCGCTGGCTTGTACCTCGATGAGATCTTCACCCGTCTGACCTTTCGTGTGTGGCCCGCTCGTGTGCCCGCCAAGCCCGAATTGCCGCAACCCATCTTGCCTGAAGCCCGTGAGCCCGGAGTCCTTTGATGAACGCCGTGACCCAACTTTCGACTCGGGCAACATCTTCCGCACTTTGGCCTGTGATCGACGCCGCATGTGCACGAATCGCACCCACTTGGCCGCTCGATCGCTTCATCGCTGTCAACCCTTACTGGGGACACCTCGAGCGGCCAATCGCCAGTGCCTCGGCCCACATCGCCGCGCTGGCCTCGAGCCCGATGCTGATGCCGCGAAGCTGGTACTTTGAGCAATGGCAGGCAGGCCGCGTCAAGAAGGCTGACCTTCAGGCTGCCATCGATGCGGCAGGCGCCGCTTGCACAGTAGACGAGCTGGTTTCGCACCTGAGCGTGCCCATGGCGCTGACGGCGCACCTGCCGCTTGCGCCCGACTTGGTGGACGCGCACCGCGACACTCACCACCATATGTCTTGGCGCGACTACATTACCCACCACGTGAGCCAGGGTTGCGCCGCCTACTTCGACCAAGGGCAGGCAGCTTGGGGGCCGCAGCGCGATGGCGGTCTCTATGCGAGTTGGCGACGTCAATCCGAACATGACTTCGGACCGGCGATGCTGATGGGCTATCAAGGCTTCAGCCAGCGCTTGCGCAAGCTGCCCACCGATCCGGTGGCGCTGATCGATGCCGCTGTGATCGCGCTGCGCATTCCTGCGCAAGCGTGCGAAGACTATTTCACCGCGTTGCTGATGAGCCTCAACGGCTGGTCGTCGTGGTGCGCGTACCAGCGCTGGCAGGCGCGACTCGCCAAGGGCGATGACGACCACATCGTGCACATGCTCGCGATTCGGCTGGCCTGGGAATGGCTGCTGCACGACGGTTCCCCCACGGCGAACGTGGCGCAAGGGCTGGCTACGGCCTGGCGCAGCGCCGAGCGCGTCGTCTCGCATGCGCAGGCCGCTCAAAGCTGCGACTGGCTGTGGCAGGCCGCGCTCGAGCACGCCTACCAAGGGCCTGTCACGAAGGGCTTGATGGCAGGCGTACCCGAGCCGCACGCCCTCGAGCCCAAGCTGGCCGTGCAGGCGGTGTTTTGCATCGACGTGCGCTCCGAGGTGTACCGCCGAGCCCTCGAAGCGGCGAGTGCCGATCGGGTTCAGACGATGGGCTTCGCAGGCTTCTTTGCCTTGTTCATCGAATATCAACCGCTGGGCAGCGAAATGGTCCGACCTCAGTTGCCGGGCCTGCTCCACCCGGCGCTGTGTATCACTGACGAGTGCGATGCGCGAGATCATGGGCAAGAGCAAGCGCTGGCCCAGCGGCGCAAGAAGTCGCTGCTGTGGCGCCAGCAGTGGCAGACGTTCCGCAGCGGCGCTGGGTCTGCCTTCTCGTTCGTCGAAGCCTTCGGCCTGCTTTACGCTGGCAAGCTGCTCAAAAGTCGCCTCGGCGGCGAGCAAGATGCGGCACCGGTGGAGCAATCTGGGCTGCCTGTGGATCGGCGGGCGACCCTGCGCCCGCGTTTGCCCACGAGCGGCGGACCCGACATTGAAGCCCGCGTCAACATGGCGGCGACGGCTCTGGGTGCGATGGGGCTGACCACTGGTTATGCGCGCGTGGTGCTGCTGGCTGGGCATGGCAGCACGAGTGCGAATAACCCGCATGCTGCTGGGCTCGACTGCGGCGCCTGCGGCGGGCAGTCGGGTGAGGTGAACGCCCGCACGCTCGCGGCCCTGCTGAACGACCCGGCCGTGCGCAAGGGTTTGCGCCAGCGCGGTCTGGACGTGCCAGATAGCACGATCTTTGTCAGCAGCCTGCACAACACCACCACCGACGAAATGCGCCTCTTTGATGCCGATCTCGTGCCCGCAAGCCACACTCAAGACCTCGATATCCTGCGTCAGTGGCTTGTTGATGCTGGCCAGCGCACACGGACTGAGCGTGCTGCGCTTCTCGGCCTGGCCGACATGGTCGGCTCACACTCGGCGCTGCAAAGTTCGATCAAGTCGCGCACCAGCGACTGGGCACAGGTGCGACCTGAATGGGGCCTGGCCAACTGCGCCACGTTCATCGTCGCGCCGCGCAGTCGCTGCCGACACATGAATCTTGGTGGCCGCAGCTTTTTGCACGACTACCGGTGGGAGCGCGATCCCGGCTTCAAGGTGCTGGAGGTGATCATGACCGCGCCAATGGTCGTGACCCATTGGATCAATATGCAATATTACGCATCCACCGTGGACAACAAGCTTTACGGCAGCGGCGACAAGGTGCTGCACAACGTGGTTGGCGGAAACGTCGGGGTGTTTGAGGGCAATGGCGGTGACCTGCGCATTGGTTTGCCGACGCAGTCGCTGCACGATGGCGAGCGTTTCGTGCACACGCCGCTGCGCCTGTCAGTGTTCATCGAGGCACCACGAAACGAGATTGATCGAATCATCGAGGCGCATGCCTTGGTCAAGCAGCTCGTCGACCACGAGTGGCTGTACTTGTTCCACATCGAGCCTGCTGGCAGCACCATTGCGCGCTATTGCGGCGGCGTGTGGCAGGCGCAGGGTGCATCTTCGGTTAATTGACCGTCGACGTGAACACGTTCTGTCCTTCAGGTGTGCAATTTTTTCCTTCGAGTCATCATGAATTGAGAGCTTCGCATATCGGGGACGTTCATGTACGTCTAGCATCTCATCCCTTCACTCCCTTGGCCAACACCTCATCATCAGGTTGAATGGGTCTATATACCCATCGGAACTGAAGATGCTGGGTTCATGGGGTGTTTGGCCCAAACGAGGTATCCCTTACTTTAATTTTGAACTCAGCTACTCAGCTAACAGCCACGTTTTTCGAGGGCTACCCCTAATCTCGTATCAAAGGCGGCACACGCTCAATCCATGATTTGAGCAATGCTTGGTGTGGCTCTGCCAGGTTGATCCACTGACCACCTGAGCGGTATTGACCCCCTTTGAGCACATGAAAGACAATTTTGATTTGACCCGTGATCACCGTGAATGAGCCTGGCATAGTCAGGTGTGGAACTTGGATGGCCAGTTGCATCACGCTGTGCAATGTCAAGGGGTGATCACCGATCAAGCCCACACCTGAGATGCTGATGTCGGCCGTCTTGACATCCATCATGAGGCCCTTCTCAGACAACAACCGAGCTTTCCAGGTCACATTGCTTCTGGCAGCAACCCGGTTTTCAATGACGCCAGACTTCAGCTCTTCTCCAGTAATTTGGGGCAGGTTGGGCGGTGTCACATCGTCCTTTGTCAGCTTCTTGGGTGCGAATGCTCAAACATACAGCTCCCCAGTCCTGAGGGGAAGTTGAAACTTCATCAAGCCTATTAGTTTCAGTTCGGTACCATGCGTTGAAAAGCCCTGAAATTTGATTCCAAAATCAAGCTTCGGTCATGCATTGAAAGGGCGTTTGTTGCCATCAAATTGGCGCAGTGGTTGTCGGTTGAGGGTGATTTTGGCCTAGAACGACAGCCAAAGACTGTGCCACTCGATCCACGTTGCGATGGTTCAAGCCCGCCACACACAAGCGCCCCGATCGCAGCAGGTAGACACCGTGGTCATTTTTGAGGGCGTCGACCTGAGCTGGGCTCAAGCCCGTTGTGCTGAACATGCCTCGCTGGGTAACGAATCGGCTCAGGTCATGATCGGGTAATGCCTGTGTGAGCCCTTGGAATAGCTTGGTGCGCATGGCCAATATGCGTTGACGCATGCCTTCGAGTTCATCGGCCCAAAGCTTGTGCAAGGCTGGAGATTGCAGCACCTTCGTCACCACTTGGGCCCCAAACAAGGGGGGGCTGCTGTAATTTTGGCGTACGGTGGCCTTGAGTTGCCCCAGCACACACTGGGTCTGAGTGGGGACGGGGCAAAACACACTCAATGCCCCGCAGCGCTCGCCATACAGCGAAAAATTTTTAGAAAATGAGCTGGCACAAAAAAACGCAATTTCAGCTTCAGTGAGCGCACGCACAAACTGGCTGTCGGCAAGCAGACCATCGCCAAAGCCTTGGTAGGCAATGTCCAGAAAAGGGATCAAGCTTCGAGCTTGAATCACTGCAATCAACTCAGCCCATTGGGCGTTAGAGAGGTCGGTGCCTGTGGGGTTGTGGCAACAGGCGTGCAATAACACCGTGCTCTTGGGGGGCAAGGTTTGCAGGGTGCTCAGCATGTCACCAAAGCGCAGCCCCCCGGTCCTGGGATCAAAGTACGGGTAGGTGTGCACGCGCAGCCCAGCCCCCTCAAAAAGGGCTCGGTGGTTGTCCCAAGTGGGGTCGCTCACCCAAACCTCGCTGTGCGGAAAATAGCGTTTAATGAAATCGCTGCCTACTTTCAGTGCGCCTGAGCCGCCGATCGTTTGGATGGTGGCGATGTGCCCCGAGTGCACCGCCTCATGTGAAGGGCCCCACAATAAGGTTTGAACTGCCTGCCGGTAGCCGGGTAATCCTTCCATGAGCAAGTAGGGGTGAGCGCCTTGCTCAGCAGCCAGCATTGCTTTGGCTTGACTCACCGCTTGCATCACTGGCAATTGGCCAGCGTCGTCGAAGTAAATCCCGATCGACAAATTGATTTTTTGGGCTCGAGGGTCGTGACCAAAGGCCTCGTTCAACGTCAAAATCGGGTCGCCTGGATAAGGCTCAACGTGTGAAAACATGGGGGCCTCAGATGATGTTGAAAGCAGGGGCGATGCCCACTTTTGCTGGCAGGTCGGGGTTATTTTTGTAGCGCATTTTCGATGGCTTGGGTGAGTGATTCAGGCTTGTCGGTGGGGGCATAACGTTGGATCACGCGCCCCTCTTTGCTGACCAAAAACTTGGTGAAGTTCCATTTGATGGCCGAAGTTCCCAACACGCCGGGGGCCCGCTCTTTGAGCCATTGCCAAAGTGGTTCGGCTTGAGGGCCGTTGACCGACACTTTGCTCATCATCTGAAAGCTCACGCCGTAGTTGAGCTTGCAAAATGACTCGATCTCTTCGTTGGATCCTGGATCTTGACCACCAAACTCATTGCTCGGAAAACCCATCACCACCAGGCCTTGGTCTTTATAGCGCTCCCAAAGTGCCTGCAGCCCTGCCAATTGCGGCGTGAAGCCGCACTCACTGGCGGTATTGACAATCAATACGACTTTGCCCTTGAGGTCGCGAAAGTTGTACATCCTGCCATCGATGGTGTGGATTTCAAAGTCATAAAAGCCGGGCATTGGAGGGTCCTGGTTGATTGCTTTTGGGGTGGGCGAAAAGGGCATCAATTGGGCATGCGCTGACGAACAAAGGGCCAGAAGGCCCGCTAGTAAAATGATGGCTCCCCCCCAGACCACTTGCGGGCGCAGCGTCGATGACGTCCACCAAGTTGTTGACAGTGCGGCAAACAATACTTCACTCATCATGATCATGGCTGTGATGTTGGCTGGCAGCCGTGCGGCTCCATACTGTAGTGCCAAATTGCTGAGTAAAAAAACCAGGCTCAAGCCCAACACACCCAGCATCCAATGGCCTTGAGGTGTCGGCCACGACACCAGCTGCGACCCAGACAGCCACCAGCCGCACCCCCCCGCGATCAGCGCCCCCCCAACAAACATCGCCAGCGCACAGCCGCCCCCTTCGCGTGCAGCCTCTTTGCGCAAAAGTACGTTGTTCAGGGCAAAGAAAAATCCCCCAGCCACGCCTAAGGCATCAGCCAGGGTGTGCGGCACAGGCCAGCTCATAGGGCTGGTTGCATCAGGCCACAGAACGATCACGGCGCCACACACGCTCAGTGCCATGCGTGTCAAGATGGCGGGTGTCCAGGGCTCATTGAGCATCCAGCGTGCCAATACTACGGTCCATAAAGGCATGAGATAAAACAGCAGTACAACACGCACCACATCACCGATGGTCACGGCCCAATTGAACGATGCGCTGGTGGCACCGGCCGCCAGCATCACTGCCCACAACAAGGGTGAGTGCAGCAGTTGACGCACCAAATGGGGTTGAAGCAAAGCCAGCATCAAGGCCGCACAGCCAAAAACCAGCGCTGTTGACCACAGAGCGTGTAGGCCGTTGTTTTCGAGGTAGCGCAGGGGCCACCATGAGAGCCCCCAAGCCAAAGCGTTGAGTGTCAGGGCTAAGGCAGGCAAACCCCAGACCTGTGGTGTAGGGGGCGCACTCACAGGGTGGAGTCGCTGCGGGCAATGGCCAGCAAACGTTTGACCTCATCAGGTTGATGGGCAACGTTATGTTGGTGCCACCGCTGAATCAACCATGAGACTCCGAAAACAATCAGGCCAAAGATCGTGATGGCTTGGAAGGCTGTCATGCCCCAATTTGTGACCCCGGCGTAAATGGCCCCCAGGCCCAAAATGCAAGCCTGCTCGTTGAAATTTTGCACTGCAATTGAGCGGCCTGCGCCCATGAGGTTGTGTCCGCGGTGTTGCAACAAGGCGTTCATTGGAACCACCAAAAACCCTCCGATGGCCCCCAGAATAATCAAAAAGGGGATGGCAAAGCCCAGGCTGGTGATGAAGTTCATGAGCAGCACCAACCCCCCCATGGCCATGCCCAAGGGGATCAACAAATGCGCTTGGTCTAGCCGCATGCGCATCGACGCAGCAACGGCCCCAACAGCCGTGCCGATGGCCACCACGCCAACCAGCGCAGAGGCATCGGTCATGTCAAAAGCCAAGGCAGCCGAGGCCCAGGCCAAAACGATATAGCGCATGTTGCCTGAGACCCCCCAAAACAGCGTGGTGGTCGACAACGAGATTTGGCCAAGCTTGTCGCGCCACAGCAGGCTGTTGCAGCGAACAAAATCAGTAACCAAAATGCTGGGGTTGAGGTTGATGCTTTGCAGCGCCGCATGGGTGCGGGGGATGCCCAGGTTGAACACTGCGGCCAGTGCGTAAAGCAAGATCAGTGAGGCGATCGCCGCTTGAGGGCCGGTGTTGATCGAAGTCTCAATCCATGGCAAATCAACCAACAACAGTTGCGATGAGATTCGATCTCCCACCAATTGGCCGCCCAGCAAGACCCCCAAAATGATCGAGGCGATGGTGAGGCCTTCAATCCAGCCATTGGCTTTGACCAATTGCGAGTTGGGTAACAGCTCAGTCAAAATGCCGTACTTGGCAGGCGAGTAGGCTGCTGCACCCAAGCCCACAATGGCATAAGACAGCAAGGGGTGAGAGCCAAACAACATCATCAAGCAACCGACAACCTTGATCAGGTTGGCGACAAACATCACACGCCCCTTGGGCAGCGCATCGGCAAAAGGCCCCACGAAGGGCGCCAAAATCACATAGAACAGCGCAAACATCGGCACCAGGGCCGCTTCTTGCCAAGTGGCTGCGCCTGAGGCCTGGAGCAAAGCCACAGCGACAACAAACAAAGCGTTGTCGGCCAGCGAGCTGCAGAATTGCGCCGACATGATGATGTAGAAGCCATTTTTCATTCGACGTTGATTCTTGCTTTGCGCTATGACAATCTGGCTTGACCCTGCGTCAGCCAGTTTCTAGCGTCTCCTCATGCTTCGAGGGTTATAGCATGTGCGTTGCAGCTTTTTTGAGTCTTTGTAGGCGTTGGTTGATCCAGCGGCGATTGGTGACGATAATCCGGGATTGCTTGTCTCGCTATGTTTAAAGAACCTACCTTGTCACCCCCCACCACCAAGTCTGGCCCGCAACAAGCCATGGCAAAACTCGGCTTGCGCAGCGACATGGATTTTGCTTTGCACTTGCCCCTGCGCTATGAGAACGAAACAGCCCTCACGCCAGTGGCTGAGTTGCGTGAAGGGCAGACCGCGCAGGTGCAAGGTACGGTCAGCCGGTGCGAGGTTTTATCTCGGTCTCGGCCCCAATTGGTGGTGCGGCTTCAAGACGCACAGGGTAGCGAGTTGGCGCTGCGTTTCTTGAACTTTTATCCCGCCATGCAAAAGACGATGGCTGTGGGCAGTTTGGTTCGGGTGCGGGGTGAGCTGCGTGGCGGGTTTTGGGGTGCTGAGATGGTGCACCCGGTGGTGAGGTCGGTTTCTCACGACACTCCACTGGCCAGTGAGCTGACGCCGGTTTATCCCACAAGTGCCAACTTGCCCCAGGCGTATTTGCGCAAAGTGGTTGCGTCGGGGCTCAAGCGGGCCGACTTGGACGAGATCTTGCCCGCCGGTGTGGTCCCTTCGGGGCTGCCCGCCTTGCGCAAGGCATTGAATGAGTTGCATCATCCGAGGGCTGACCTGCCTGCGGATATTCTTGAAGATCGCAGTCATCCGGCTTGGCAGCGCTTGAAGTTTGATGAGCTGCTGGCCCAGCAGCTTTCACAGCTTCAGGCCAAGCATGAACGAGCGACGCAACGCGCCCCGGCATTCAGGGTTCACCCTGGCGGGCTGCATGACCAACTGCTGGGTGTTTTGCCATTTTCTTTGACTCCTGCCCAGCGTCGCGTTGTGGGAGAGATTGCTCTTGACTTGCAAAAAGAAGTTCCGATGCATCGCCTTTTGCAGGGTGATGTGGGCTCTGGCAAAACCGTGGTGGCAGCCCTGAGTGGGGCGATGGCAATGGCCAATGGCTGGCAATGTGCCCTGATGGCCCCGACCGAGATTTTGGCTGAACAGCACTATCGAAAACTCGTGGGCTGGCTGCAGCCGCTGGGTTTGAAGGTGGCTTGGCTCACGGGCAGTCGCCAGGGCAAGGGTCGGCGAGAGATGTTGGCCCAGGTGGCCTCAGGCGAGGCTGCCTTGGTGGTGGGCACCCATGCCGTCATTGAGAGCGAGGTGCAGTTTGCCCGGCTGGGCCTGGCCATCATTGACGAGCAACATCGCTTTGGCGTGGCCCAACGCTTGGCTTTACGTGCCAAGGCGGCCCCCGCGCAGCAGGGGCAGCACACGCCTCTAGAAGCCCATCTGTTGATGATGAGTGCTACACCCATCCCGCGCACGCTGGCGATGACAGTGTTTGCCGACCTTGATATCAGCACCATCGACCAGCTCCCCCCAGGGCGAACGCCCATCGTCACCAAAGTCTTTTCAGACGCTCGGCGAAAAGACCTGGTGGCCCAAATGGTGCATGAGGTGAGCCAGGGGCGGCAGGTGTATTGGGTCTGCCCCCTGATTGAGGAGAGCGAAAAAATCGATCTTCAAAACGCCACCGCCACTCACCAAGCATTGTGTGTAGCACTGCCGGGTTGCGAGGTGGGGCTGTTGCATGGTCGAATGAACAGTGCCGATAAATCCCATGTGATGGCTCGTTTTGTCGCTGGTGAGATGGCCGTTTTGGTCAGCACCACCGTGATTGAGGTGGGGGTTGATGTCCCCAACGCCAGCCTGATGGTGATTGAACACGCCGAGCGCTTTGGGCTCAGTCAATTGCACCAGTTGCGCGGCCGAGTGGGCCGCGGCGCCCAGGCCAGTGTGTGCGTATTGATGTATGGCTCATCCTTGAGTCAAACCGCCAAAGACCGCCTCAAAGCCATGGCACAGACCACTGATGGTTTCGAGATTGCCCGTCGCGACCTGGAGATTCGAGGTCCGGGGGAGTTTCTGGGCGCCCGCCAAGCTGGGGCGGCAATGCTTCGCTTTGCTGACCTGCGTGCCGACGTTGAATTGGTCCATGCAGCCCACAGTGCTGCTGAGGTGTTGCTCAGCGAGTATCCCGATGCCGCCGAGCGGCACCTTACCCGTTGGCGTGGGGTTCGCTCCGAGTACCTTAAGGCCTGAGTCTGGTTTTGATCCATGCGCGGCAAACCTCGCCCTTCAGGGCGGGGTCAAGAGCGCGGACAGCTTAGGCGTCCTTTAGTGCGGCGTTTGCTGCTGCTCTATGTATTGGCGAATAATGGCGATTGGCGCACCGCCGCAACTTCCTGCA
>JANMEO010000017.1:0-6619 GCA_031376995.1 Burkholderiales bacterium | reverse complement strand
GAACAGGGCCGTGGCTTTGCGGTCGTGGCCAGCGAAGTGCGCAGCCTGGCAGGCCGCTCGGCCGATGCGGCCAAAGAAATAGCCAGTTTGATCACTGCCAGTGTTGAGCGTGTCGAGACGGGGACCACGCTGGTTGATAAGGCCCGTACGACGATGACTGAAGTGGTCACCTCGATCAAGCGCGTCACCGACATCATGGGCGAGATCAGTGCAGCCAGCGTCGAGCAGAGCACTGGCGTGGCGCAGGTTGGCGAGGCCGTGAGCCAGATGGACAAGAACACTCAGCAAAATGCGGCGCTGGTTGAGCAAAGTGCCGCTGCGGCTGAGAGCTTGAAGATGCAGGCTGAGCAATTGGTGAAGGCGGTGGAGGTGTTCAAGCTGGGGCAACGTGAGGCAGGGCATCGGGTTGCTGTGCCTGTGGCTGCCCGCGCGCCCAGTCAAGCAGCCGCTGAGCGAAGAGGCCTCGATCGCGCCAAAAACGTGAACCGACCAGCTTTTGGCGCGAAGACAAAGACCGCGCCGACAAAAATTCCAAACCACACCCCGGCTGTTTCGTCAACCAAGACTGGCGGGGCTGGTGCGACTGGCACAGATGATTGGGAGTCGTTTTGAGGCTCCCTGGATAAGGAACGTGCGCAAAATAATCTCCACATTTGACGTTCCTTCTTTTTCGAGCAGCGCCCGGCTAGCAACGACGAGGCGCCATTTCATTGAGGGAAGTTGTTTTGCGCACATTCCTGAGCGAAACCTGTGGATTTCTGCCTGGGCGAGCGCGGCCTGGGTTTGAGCATTTCCGGCAAGTACGCTGGGTGCGTGCCTGACATTCTTTCACTTCCTTTGCCAACACAGCCTCTTCAGTTCCGAGGGATACATCACATTCGCCAATGGTCGCCTTGCGTGGGTTTGTCCCTCACGGGCCACAAAGGGCAAAGCATTTGCACAACCTCCATCAAACTCAGCCATTCAGCGATAGGGTCGATACCCGAAGCGTTTCCCAACGGCGGCTGAAAAGATACGCCCGCTTCGCGCGCCAACACCGCCCCCGCTCCCGTATCGCCACGGTTGAGCGCCGTTGCAGTATTTGTAGGGGGGTTATCCGAGAAGTTCATTGAGGATTTCTGGTTACACATCGATTGGGCTGCGCAACGAGAGCCGCGCTTGAAGTTGCTTGAAAAGCTCTTTTAGACCCAGGGCTAGTGCAGTATGGGTGTGGAAGACTTGGCTTGATGACATGGTTTTAGCGCCCGTAGAGTTGCTGACTCAACATGTCACGCAGCCGCGGCAAACTCTGAACCCAGCCGTTCCTGACTATTTCGCCTGTAGCCAGTCTCTCACAGGGGTATATGGCGAAATACTGCTCACTCGCCAGCAGCAGACTCGTGGACTCGCGTGGAAACTGTGATCGAACTGGCACTGCTGCCAACTGGAACACGTTGGCCTCGCGCTGATCTTGCGCAGTAGGCGCGACTTCTCGTGCAGCGATGGCACACCGCTTGAGCAGTGAGGCTTCAAGCTCTCTGGCAGTCATGGGGCTCCGATCACAACAGACTTTTGCGAGGGGTGTCTGGTTAGCCAATGGAGCTTGTCCATTGCCATGAGTTCAACAAGTAGAAACAACCCATCCAGGCATAATTTACAATCTAACAGATACCTCAATCAGAGGTAATTGCGCTCCATGGCAGCAATGATTTCATCAATAATTTTGGATTATCAAATGACGAAAAGTGGTGTGTCGGCAAACATCTTTGAAATCAAAATGACCCTGAAAGATATCAAGCCAGCTATTTGGCGCCGCGTACAGGTGCGTTCGGACATTACGTTAGCCGATCTGCATCAAGTGATTCAGTTCGCCATGGGCTGGACAGATTCGCATCTGCATAAATTTGTGATTGATGGTAGGGACTATAGCGCCGCCGGGATGATCGACGATGATTTTGAGGATGAAATCGTGGAAGAGGAATCTGTGCATTTGGATAAATTGGCTGCTGCAGGATCGCGTTTTGTTTATCTTTATGATTTCGGCGACGGTTGGGCGCACGATGTCAAGGTGGAAAGGGCTATCCCATGGGAGTCTGAAATGAAAACACCGCATTGTGTGGCTGGCACACGGGCGTGCCCACCGGAAGATTGCGGTGGCACCTGGGGCTATGCGGATATGTTGGAAAAGCTGGCTGGGTCGCCGTGCACGGAACGATCCGAACTCATCGAATGGCTCGGCGATGAGTTCGATCCGGAGTATTTCGATCTTCAGGAAGTGAATGAACTCCTTAAGGGCCTCCAGGGATGAAGATGTCCGAGGGTATATACCCCTCGGAACTGAAGATGCCGAGTTGCTGGGCCGTTTGGGAAACGGGTCTGCGGCGTTGCAAATCCTCGCCCTATCAACGGATAGGGCTGCGGTTTGCGCCTTGCACCCCCATTCCCCAAACAACCCATCAACCCAGCATCTTCAGTTCCGATGGGTATAGAGAGGCTTGCAGCCCATTGGGTCATCGCTTCAGGGGCGTGGTTTTAGGGGTATTGGCAGGTTCGCGTTGGTAGATCACGTAGTTGTCATCGCGGTTGGTCGGTCGCTTTTCTTTGGCGATGAACATCCAGCCTTGGGGTGTGGCGCCGACATCGTTTCCAGGTCGTTCTGATTGAATGAGAAAGTTGCAGGTGGTTTGGGTGCTTTTGAGTTGCGCCTCGACACGATACTGGCCGAAGTAGTTGAGGGCCGCGATCAGGGCTTTGGAGCCCCCTGGGGCGGCCAGGCACTGGCCGCTGGGCACGTGTTGTGAGACACGTTGCACCAAAGGCCGCAAGCTGCGGGCATAGTCAAGCAGGGGCAGCCACAGGCTCATGAGCAGCAGCCAACACAAGGCCACGCCACCGGCTGGCAGCACCAAACTTTTCCATAAGGGGTGTTGGTTGCGCCCGGCACGCCAGTGCACCAGCCAGGCCCAGGCCAGGGTGCCCAGTGCCGCTACCAGCAACGACAGGCCATGAAAGCTGTGCTCTAGGCCGGGTGCCAGCTTGGCCACGTTGTTGGCAGGTTGGGTGGGGTAGCCTGTTTGGACGGCAATGTAGATCACCCAAATGACCAGTGCTGCGATGGTGAAAAAACACACTGAAAACCAATCAATGGCAGCCGATGTGCCGCGCCCCAGCGTGGGAAGCGCGAACGCAGTCAGCACCGCCAGTGCAGGCACGGCCAACATCAAAGCTCGGTCTGAGCCGCCCATGAGCAAGCTGGCCATGAAGCCGACCAAAGCGCAGCTCAGCGGCACTAAAATGTGATGGCAAAAGGTTTGGCGGCGCCAACGCCACAGCGTCCATAAAGTCAGGGGCCATGCTGGCCAGGTGAACCAAGCCAGCATCCGCAAGATGGCCGCCACCTCAGCGAGCTCACTCGTTAAGTGCACACGCCAGGCCCAGGCGTTGAGGGTGCTTGCAATGCCGGCGGCTAAGAACATGGACATTGCGATCCAGCCTGCAAAAGGCTTGACCTTGGGATCGTGCGACCTCAAGCAGATGATCAAGCCCAGAGTGCCCATGGCCAGCGCCATGGCTGGGGCCCCGCTGGCGGCCATGATGGCCATCGACAACAGCAGACTGATTTTTGATTTGAGGGGCCGAAAGGGGCAGGCTGCCAAGGCATAGAGGTAGAGCGCAGCCCCCGCGAGTTGCACCATCTCAGGGGTGGTTTCATGGCCCAATTGCAACAGGCCCAGCGTGGCAATCAGGCCAAGCAAGGCGCCATCGGCCACGGCCCGGGCATAGTCGGCTGGGGTGGCTTCACCACCAAACGCAAAGGGCAGTGGTTGGGCTGCCGAGGTGTGGGCGAGGTGGTAGGTGGCGCACCAGGTGAGGGCTAGCACGCCTGCAAGCAGCAAGGCAAAAGGTAAACGGGCCGCCAAGGCTGATGTCACCATGGGGTCTAACAGTTTGATGAACAAGGCGCCTAGCCAGTAGGGCAACAAGGCGCCGTCGGCAGGCAGGCCGCCGAGTTGAGGTGCGAGCCAAGGGGTGTGCCCAGAGGCAATCTCGAGCATGTAGCCAAAGGCGGTCAGGTCAGCGCTTTTCCAGGGGTCGCGACCAAACAAGCCTGGCAGCAAGTAGGCCGTGCAGAACATCAGCAAGGCCCAGCGGGGCATGCGCTGGGCGGCACGATCAGTGACCAGTGCAGGGTTGGGTGAGTTCAATTCGGTGCCTTGCGAGGGTTTTAACGGGCATTATCGACGGGTATACACTTTTAACTCCTCATGGCCAAGGTCAATCCCTTATGCATGCCACGCTGCGCTTGCTAGTTGCTTCTGATTTTCCAGCCTTGCGGCGTCAGTCGTTAGACACTTTGCAGGTTAATTTGGGCTACAAGTGCAACCAAAGTTGCTTGCATTGTCACGTGGCGGCCAGCCCACAGCGTACAGAAATGATGGATCAGCAGACCATGGCGCTGGTGCTGGAGGTGCTGCAAGCACGGGCTGTGCGTACGCTGGATTTAACGGGCGGTGCCCCTGAGTTGAATGCACACTTTCGCGACTTGGTGCGCCAGGCCAGGGCGCTGGGGGTGCGTGTTATCGACCGTTGTAACCTGACCATTTTGTCTGAGCCTGGGCACGAAGATTTGGCTGAGTTTTTGGCCGAGCAGGGGGTTGAGGTGGTGGCTTCATTGCCTTGCTACTCGCCTGCCAATGTCGACCGCCAGCGCGGCGATGGGGTGTTCGAGCGCAGCATTGAGGGGCTGCGTCAATTGAACGCCTTGGGCTATGGCGATCCAGCCAGCAGCTTAGTGCTTAACTTGGTTTACAACCCCCAGGGCGCTTCTCTGCCGCCCCCTCAGCAGGCGCTGCAGGCCGACTACAAGCGCGAGTTGCTTCAGCATTTTGGCATTCGCTTCAACCACCTGTTTGCCTTGACCAACATGCCCATTCAACGGTTTGGCAGCACGCTGGTGAGCAAGGGGACGTGGGGTGCTTATATGAAGTTGTTGCGTGAGAGTTATCAGCCTGAGAACTTGGGCACCGTGATGTGCCGCAGCCTGGTCAGTGTGGATTGGCAAGGTTGGCTCTATGACTGTGACTTTAATCAGATGTTGGCCATGCCCGCCCGCATGGCTGGGCTGCCTCGGGCGCATCTGCGTGACTTGTTGCTGCATGACCCCACAGGCGCTGAGATTTCGGTGGCTGACCATTGCTATGGCTGTACAGCTGGGCAAGGCAGCAGTTGTGGCGGCGCCCTTGAACCTGCTGTGGGTGCGCAGGCTTGGGTTGAGCAGGCCGTGCCCAGAGAAGAGGGCTCAGGCTGATGGCGCGCCGGGCCCAAATTTTAGGGGGGATCAGTGCCGCTGCGTTGGCGCTGGTTGGGGTCTGGGCTTGGAATCACTTTGATGTGGGCTCGCTGCTGACCTTGGACCACCTCAAGGCCAGCCGAGATGCATTGCAGGGCCATGTGCAGGCCCGCCCGCTGGTCACAGGGTTGGTGTTTTTTGGGGTGTACGTGGCCGCTGCCGCCTTGTCGATCCCAGGGGCTTTGATTTTGACGTTGGCTGCGGGCGCGATGTTTGGTTTGGGCTGGGGCCTGGTGCTGGTGAGCTTTGCCTCGAGCCTGGGTGCCTTGCTGGCTTTTTGGGTGGCGCGCTATGTGCTGCGCGATGCCATTGCGTCGCGCTTTGGCAAGGCCCTGGCGCCGGTGAATCAAGGGGTGAGCAAGGACGGTGTTTTATATTTGTTGACGCTGCGCTTGGTGCCGGTGTTTCCGTTTTGGCTGATCAATCTGCTGATGGGTTTGACGCCGATGGGGGCGGGGCGCTTTTATGGCGTCAGTCAGATCGGTATGCTGGCTGGCACAGCGGTGTACGTGAATGCGGGCACGCAGCTGGCCACCATTGAGTCGTTGAGCGATATTTTGTCGCCCAGCTTGCTGGGCAGTTTTGTGCTGCTGGGTGTGTTTCCTTGGCTGGCCAAAGCGGGGGTGGGGTGGCTTCAGCGTTGTCAGGTGTACGCCAAGTGGCCTAAGCCCAAGCATTTTGATCGCAATTTGGTGGTGATTGGCGCAGGCGCTGGTGGGCTGGTTTCGTCTTACATTGCCGCCGCCGTGAAAGCCAAAGTCACGCTGATTGAAAGCCACAAAATGGGGGGCGACTGCCTTAACTTTGGCTGTGTGCCCAGCAAAGCATTAATTCGTTCAGCCAAGATGGCGCAACAACTCAAAAAGGCCCACCCGCTGGGGGTGGCTGACGCCACCGGCCGGGTCGACTTTGCAGCGGTGATGCAGCGTGTGCGCCGTGTCATTCGAGACATCGAGCCTCACGACTCGGTCGAGCGCTATACCCAGCTGGGTGTCGAGGTGCTGCAAGGCTACGCCCGCATCACCAGCCCGTGGCACGTTGAGGTGACTCTTAGCGATGGCACGCGACAAACCTTGACCACCAAAAGCATCGTGATTGCCACGGGTGCCAGCCCCGTGGTGCCTTTCATTCCAGGCTTGAAGGAGGCGGGTTGTTTAACCAGCGACACAGTGTGGGGCTTGACCGAGCTGCCTCAGCGGTTGGTGGTATTGGGGGGGGGGCCTATTGGCTGCGAGCTGGCACAAAGTTTTACGCGGCTGGGCAGCGAGGTCACCCAGGTCGAAATGGGGC
>JANMEO010000270.1:0-18913 GCA_031376995.1 Burkholderiales bacterium | reverse complement strand
CTCAAAACGACCCATCGACCCAGCATCTTCAGTTCCGAGAGGTATAGAGGCACGCCACTCTTGTGGGTTTATTTGAAGATATCTTTCACCCGATCGGACCAAGATTTGTTGGAAGGTGAGTGGCTGCCGTTGCCGGTACGGAATGATTCTTCAAGCTCACGCAAGAGTTTGCGTTGGTGCTCTGTGAGTTTGATGGGAGTTTCTACTTGAACATGGCAGTACAAATCGCCAGGGTAACTGGAGCGTACCCCTTTGATGCCCTTGCCTCGAAGGCGAAATTGCTTGCCGTGTTGTGTACCTTCAGGCAGCTCAATTTCAACATTGCCAACTAGTGTCGGCACTTCGATGTTGCCGCCCAGTGCTGCCGAAATTAGGCTGACTGGGACTGTGCAATGGAGGTCGTCGCCATCACGCTCAAAGATTTCATGCTGCTTGATGCGGATATCGACGTAGAGGTCACCAGGGGGGCCGCCGTTGGAGCCTGGCTCACCATTGCCAGTGAAGCGGATGCGCATGCCTTCATTGATGCCTGCCGGGATTTTAACCTCAAGCGTCTTATGCTTTTTGAGTTTGCCCTGGCCTTGGCAGGTGCTGCAGGGTTCAGGAATGATTTTGCCAGTGCCGTGACAATGTGGGCAGGTCTGCTGGATGCTGAAAAAGCCTTGGCGCATGGTGACAGCCCCTGAACCATTGCAGCTTGAGCATACTTTGGGGCTGGTGCCAGGCTTGGCACCCGTGCCATGGCAGGTGTCACAGTTTTCCCAGCCTGGGATGCGTATTTGGGTTTCTTTGCCCATGGCTGCTTCTTCTAGGCTGACCTCCATGGCGTATGACAAATCGCTGCCACGGTAAATTTGCTGCCCACCCGGGCGGCGTGCGCCATTTTGGCCAAAGATGTCACCAAAGATGTCACCGAAAGCCTCGGCAAATCCACCGTAGGCCTCGCCGCCCCGGCGCCCAGCCATGTTGGGGTCAACACCCGCATGCCCATACTGATCAAAGGCTGCTCTCTTGGTCGGGTCAGACAAGATTTCGTAAGCTTCTTTGCCTTCTTTGAATTTTTCTTCGGCTTTTTTGGCCTGATCCCCCTGGTTGCGGTCGGGGTGATACTTCATGGCCAGCTTGCGATAAGCTTTTTTGATATCTTCGTCGCTGGCGTTCTTGGTCACGCCGAGAACTTCGTAAAAATCACGTTTCGCCATGGGGTTGATCCTGGTGCTTAAAAAAGTACGCCGCGTTGAGACTTTAGGGGCTCAACGCGGCGATGACAACTGAGGGTGCTGGGGTTGTGCTGGTGTGTCAGCGTTCTCGGTTGTTCTGGGCTTTACTTGTGCTCTTTGACTTCGGTGAAGTCGGCGTCGACCACATTTTCGTCAGAAGGTTTGGCTGAGCTCTTGCTTGAGGCGCTGCCCTCAGCACCTGGTGCGGCGCCTGCATGCGCTTGGGCTGCTTGAGTCTCGGCGTAGATTTTTTCACCCAGCTTTTGGCTGGCGTTCATGAGGGCTTCAGACTTGGCCTCGATCAGGGTGGTGTCTTCGCTGGTGAGGGTGGCCTCCGTGTCTTTCAAAGCTGCTTCAATGGCTGCCTTTTCTGAGTTGTCGAGTTTGCTTCCGTGCTCGGCCAGACTCTTTTTGACACTGTGAACCAAGCTGTCAGCTTGGTTGCGCGCCTGAATGAGCCCGAGTTTCTTTTTATCTTCAGCCGCGTTGATTTCCGCATCTTTCACCATTTGTTGGATCTCAGCTTCGCTCAAGCCTGAGTTGGCCTTGATGGTGATTTTGTTTTCTTTGCCAGTGCCTTTATCTTTGGCGCCTACATGCAGGATGCCGTTGGCATCGATGTCAAAGCTCACCTCGATCTGTGGCATGCCGCGGGGGGCTGGGGGGATGCCTTCGAGGTTGAATTCACCCAAGCTCTTGTTGCCCACAGCCATCTCGCGCTCGCCTTGGTAGACCTTGATGGTCACAGCAGGCTGATTCTCGTCGGCCGTTGAAAAGGTTTGAGCAAACTTGGTGGGGATGGTTGTGTTTTTGGCAATCATCTTGGTCATCACCCCACCCAGGGTTTCAATGCCCAGGCTCAAGGGGGTGACATCGAGCAGCAAGACGTCGGTGCGGTCACCTGCAAGCACCTGGCCTTGGATGGCAGCCCCTACGGCCACGGCCTCATCGGGGTTGACGTCACGGCGGGGCTCTTTGCCGAAAAACTCTTTGACCTTGTCTTGCACTTTGGGCATGCGGCTCATACCGCCTACCAAAATGACATCATCGATCGCGCTGACTGGGATGCCTGCATCTTTGATCGCGGTGCGGCAAGGCGCCATGGTGCGCTCGATCAAATCATCAACCAGGGACTCTAGTTTGGCGCGGGTGAGCTTGATGTTGAGGTGCTTAGGGCCTGAAGCATCTGCGGTGACGTAGGGCAGGTTGATGTCCGTCTGGGCGCTGTTGGAGAGCTCAATTTTGGCTTTTTCAGCAGCTTCTTTCAGGCGTTGTAAGGCCAGCACGTCTTTGCTGAGGTCGACGCCTTGGTCTTTTTTGAACTCGCTGATGATGTAGTCGATGATGCGCTGGTCAAAATCTTCGCCGCCCAAAAAGGTGTCTCCATTGGTGGAGAGCACTTCAAACTGTTTTTCTCCATCAACATCAGCAATTTCGATGATGGAGACATCGAAGGTGCCTCCGCCAAGGTCGTAGACGGCAATTTTGCGGTCGCCTTTTTCGGTTTTGTCCAGGCCGAAGGCCAGGGCTGCTGCTGTGGGCTCGTTGATGATGCGTTTGACGTCGAGGCCCGCAATGCGGCCTGCGTCTTTGGTGGCTTGTCGCTGGGCGTCATTGAAGTAGGCCGGCACCGTGATCACGGCTTCTGTGACAGGTTCGCCGAGATAGTCTTCGGCGGTTTTTTTCATTTTTCGCAGCACTTCAGCACTGACTTGCGGGGGGGCCAACCTGTTGCCGCGAACTTCAACCCAGGCATCGCCATTGTCGGCGGCTGCAATTTTGTAGGGCATGAGATCGATGTCTTTTTGAACTTCTTTTTCGGTGAACTTGCGACCGATCAGTCGTTTGACAGCGTAGAGCGTGTTTTTCGGATTGGTGACGGCTTGCCGTTTGGCCGAAGCACCCACCAAAATCTCTCCCCCTTCTTGGTAGGCAATGATCGAAGGCGTGGTGCGCGCACCCTCGCTGTTTTCGATCACTTTGGTGGTGTTGCCTTCCATGATGGCGACGCATGAGTTGGTGGTTCCCAAGTCAATGCCGATGATTTTTCCCATGTTTTTCTCCTGGAGACTGAATGAATAGCTGGTTCAGAGGTGCGTGTGATTGCCGACTTTTCAAGAGCGCCTGATGGCTTATATAGCCCTCGGAAGTGAAGATGCTGTGTTCATGGGTCGTTTGGGTCGTTTGGGCCGTGAGGATGCGAGGCGCAAATGCTCGCAATACCATTTGGTATTGCGAGCATTTGCAACGCTGCAGACTCATTGTCCAAACGGCCCAGAGACACAGCATCTTCAGTTCCGAGGGGTATAACCATACCTCTTCACATTGAATGGGTCTATTGCGCGACTGTGACCAAGGCGGGGCGCAGAACACGCTCTGCAATGGCGTATCCTTTTTGTAATACTGCCACCACGGTGTTGGACTCTTGGTCTGCGGGGATCACGCTGATGGCTTGGTGGTGGTGGGGGTCAAACTTCTCACCAGGTCCTGGGTTGATCTCCATGACTTTATTTCGGTCGAGTGCCGTGCTGAGTTGGCGCAAGGTGGCATGAACCCCCTGGAGCATTTGCTCCGGGGTGGCGTTGGGCAAGCCAATGGCGGCCTCTAAACTATCTTTCACAGGCAGCAGGCTCTCGGCAAAGCTCTCTAGAGAAAATTTTCGTGCTTTGGAAATTTCTTCGTCTGAGCGGCGTCGCGTGTTTTCGACTTCGGCTTTGGCACGCATATACGCATCAGAAAGCTCGGCGTGCTTGGCCTCTAGGGCCAGCCAGCGTGGGTCAGACTCTAGGGGGCTTGTTGGTGGAGGCTCTAGTGGGTCTGCGCTGTCAAAGCTGGGTTCTTCTCGGTTGTTTACTGTGCTGTTCATCGTCAAACTGACTCCGGTTTAAAACCCCGTTTGTGGAGCGGGGTGAAGGGTGAGACTTGGCTTGGGTGGTTTTGAAGTGAATGGCTTGATAGGGCCGTTGCAAATCGCTGAGTGAGGGAGTGTGCGTGATTGAGTCTCTCAGGCGTCCTAAGATGGCGCTGTTTTTTCTTTTTTCAAGAGGGCTTGCGTCAGGTCGGGGCTCCCAGAGCCCGGGCACGCGCCTCTTGTTGGGCCAAATCCTCTGGCCCGGGGGGCTTGGTTGGCCAGCCGCTAAGGTGGCGCAGGGCTATTTGTTCCAGTGCGCCAATCCATTGTGCCGAGTCGTTGAGACAAGGGATGTAGTTGAACTCGGTCCCGCCAGCGGCCAGGAAGGCTGCTTTGGCTTCTTGAGCGATTTCTTCCAGGGTTTCGAGGCAGTCTGAAGTGAAGCCAGGGCACATCACATCCACCCTTTTAACCCCTTGGCGAGCCAATTGAATGAGCGTGGGTTCAGTGTAGGGCTCAAGCCAGCGGGCGCGGCCAAACCGACTCTGAAAGGTGATGATCACGTCGTCTGGAGAGAGCCCCAGCGCCTGGGTCAGGAGTCGGGCAGTTTTATGGCATTCACAGTGGTAGGGGTCTCCGAGCATGAGGGTGCGATGCGGCACTCCATGAAAGCTCAGTACCAATTTGCCTGCCTGACCCTTAGTGTCCCAGTGCGATTTGACACGCTGGGCCAGGGCTTGGATATAGCCAGTGTCATCGGGGTACCGCATCACGAAACGCAGTTCAGGAAGGTGTCGAGTGCGTCGTCCCCACTCAAAGACGGCGTCGCAGACGCTGCCTGTGGTGGGCCCCGCGTACTGAGGGTACAAAGGGAGCACCAAAATGTGCCTAATGCCCTCGTCTTTCAGAGACTTAAGCACTGAGCTAATGCTTTGTGAGCCATAGCGCATCGCTGGACGCACTGAAATGGGGTGGCCTGATTGTTGAAGTTGGCCCTCAAGGAGCTTGGCTTGCTTGTCTGTCCAGACTTTGAGGGGGGAGCCTTGTGGCGTCCAGATGCTGGCATATTTGTGCGCTGATTTGGCTGGACGTACACGCAGAATGATGCCGTGAAGAATCAGTTTCCAAATCCAGCGTGGAATTTCAACCACCCGTTGATCGCTCAGAAACTCAGCCAAGTAGCGCCTTAAGGCCCGAGGGGTTGGTGCATCTGGCGTACCAAGATTGCACAGGATGATGGCCGTGTGGGGGGTGTTGGCGCGGCCGTGTTGAAAACTGGGTTCAGTTGCAAAGCGCATGGTGTCTCATGGTTGAATCAAGCGTTGTGACCAAGCAGTAGCTGTCGTATGTGCGCCCTTGGCACTCAGGCGGCAGGCTTCGACGCGGTCGTCGTCTGCGAGCAGTTGGTCCATGTTGACGCCGCTGACAATGTGATTGTCAGCGTTAAGGACGGCTGTTTGGGCCATTGCCACGGAATTGTCAGCCTTCCATGGCGTGTCGCAGCGGGTAGCCGTGCTGATATAGATCGGCGCGCGCACACCCACACTGCGAAGGGTCTTGACGACCGACAGCAAGCTGGTGCGGTAATCTTCTTCTGGGGTGCCTGCAATAAAGTCTGACTCCCCTTGAAGCCAAACCACATGGGTGGTTCGGTATTGGTTTTGTAGGGCTCTGACATCTTGCACCAAATACTGGTCAATATCGCCGCCTGGCACCCAGCGTGAAATGCTTGAATTGAGGATGACAATTGGGGCAAGAATGACCGCATCGAACTGTTCCGACGCCAAAAGCTGATCGGCCATCTGTGTCCAGGGCTCGCTGGCTTGCCCTGTAGCCCCCAGCAGGGGGGCGCTGGCCAGGTAGCATCGACTTTGTGACCAGTTGATCACATCCGCTTGGGGAGCGCGGGGGGTACCCAGGGCGGCATGGTTGCCGGCGTTGGTCTGGCCCAAAATTAAAATCACCGCTGTCTTGGGGTCTTGTGGCGGACAGGGGGCTTGGGTTTTTCCTGGCCACTGAGTGAGACGCCCGAGAGGGTCGAGCGCGGCACCCGTTGGCAGCGGCGGCCTGCTTGGCGGCGAGGGTTGAGCGGTTGGGGTGGCTGTGGCTAATGCGGGCTCATGCTTGAAGCCTTGGAGGATGTTCAATGCAAGCAGCCCCAGGCCCAAAGCGACCAATAAGAAAATGAGACATCGCAATAGAGTTTGAGGCACCGGTCTCATGAATCGGCCTGGTCTCTTCGTGGCTGTTGACTTTCAGTGAGACTGAGGTGGGCGCCTAACTGGCGGGTGTGCTGCTCGGTGGTTTTCATGGGTGCCTTGTGATGATGAGCATACTTGGCGCTGCCGCTCGCGAGAGGCGGGCGGTGGGTGCTCAAATCTTCAGGTTGAATGGGCGTATACCCATCTTCAGTTCCGAGGGGCATAGCCCAATAGTGGGTTCATTCAATACATCGGTTCTGAGATGATAGCAAGCCTGCCTGCGATTCCCGCTGGGTCACCTGTTCGAGTAGGTTGTTCTATCTTCAGGTTGAAGGGGGTGGCTGGCGTAAAGTTTGCTGTACTTACCAACCTAATCCAATTTAATTCAACCTTGTGAGGCCCACAGCACATGCTGAGCTCATCGAAAAAGCAGGAGCCCAACCCCGCATGAAAGACAACTTTGATGAAATGAGCCTATCGGCTCAGGAGGTGCGCTCTCACTATAGGGCTTATAGCCACTGGTTGAGTGAGCAAAGTGATGAGGTGATGCGCTCACGGCGCGAAGAAGCAGAAATGATTTTTCGCCGGGTGGGTATCACGTTTGCCGTGTACGGGGCCAAGGATGAAGTGGGCTCAGGCACCGAGCGCTTAATCCCTTTTGACTTGATTCCGCGTGTCATTCCTTCTCATGAGTGGGTTGAAATGGAACAGGGCTTGCGCCAGCGAGTGACGGCGCTCAATCGTTTTTTGCATGACATTTATCATGGTCAAGACATTATTCGGGCCGGGGTCGTGCCGGCTGAGCAAATTTTGCGTAATGCGCAGTTTCGTCCGGAGATGATGGGCGTTGATTTGCTGGGCGGGGTTTATTCGCACATCAGTGGCATTGACATCGTTCGGGCAGGCAACCCTGATGGCACTGGGACTTATTACGTTCTTGAGGATAATTTGCGGGTGCCCAGCGGTGTGAGTTATATGCTCGAAAACCGCAAAATGATGATGCGATTGTTTCCGGAGCTTTTTAGCCAACATCGGGTTGCTCCGGTGGCGCATTACCCCGACATTTTGCTGGAGACTTTGCAAGCGGTGTCGCCGTCGTTCGTGAATGAGCCTACCGTGGTGGTGTTGACGCCTGGCATGTACAACAGCGCCTACTTTGAGCATGCATTTTTGGCACAACAAATAGGCATTGAGCTGGTCGAGGGACAAGACTTATTTGTCAAAGACGATTTTGTTTACATGCGCACGACCCAGGGGCCTAAACGCTTGGATGTGATTTATCGCCGTGTGGACGATGATTTTCTGGATCCCAGCGTATTTCGCTCGGACTCGACCTTGGGTTGCAAGGGTTTGTTGGATGTTTATCGTGCCGGTAATGTCACCTTGTCGAATGCGATCGGTACAGGGGTGGCTGATGACAAGTCCATTTACCCTTTTGTCCCTCAGATGATTGAGTTTTATTTGGGCGAGAAGCCCATCCTCAACAATGTGCCTACCTACCAGTGTCGTCTTCAAAATGAGCTGAGCTATGTTCTTGAGCATCTCTCTGAACTCGTGGTTAAGGAGGTGCATGGCGCTGGGGGCTATGGCATGCTTGTTGGGCCTGCAGCATCGCGCGATGAATTGGCCTCTTTCAGCGCTGCTTTGAAGGCCCGGCCTGACAGCTATATTGCTCAGCCCACGTTGTGTTTGTCAACCTGCCCCACCTTTGTGGACGCTGATATTGCGCCACGCCATATTGATCTGCGTCCTTTCGTCTTGTCAGGAAAGACCGTTCAGATGGTGCCTGGGGGGCTCACGCGAGTGGCTTTAAAAGAGGGGTCTTTGGTGGTCAACTCATCGCAGGGTGGTGGCACCAAAGACACTTGGGTGCTAGAGGACTGAGTCTAAGGGCTCAAGGGCTTAAGTGCTTGGCTTGATGGGCCTTGGCGCCCAATAGATCCGTATTTTTTGAACAGCCAGGGGTCGCCCCCGTAGGAGTGAGTAGATGCTTTCTCGTACCGCAGATCACTTGTTTTGGATGGCCAGGTACATGGAGCGGGCCGAAAATACGGCACGGATGCTGGATGTGAACTACCAGACTTCATTGACCCCGCAATCGGTGGATCAGGTGGAGAGCGGTTGGCGGGGATTGCTCAGTATTTCTGAGTTAACCCAAGACTTTGGCTCACGATTTGGCGAGCTCACCGCGCGCAAGGTGATGGATTACATGGTGGCCGACGAACACAACCCATCGTCCATCTACCGTTGTTTGAGAGCCGCCCGAGAAAACGCACGTGCGGTCAGGGGCACTCTCACTACGGAGGTCTGGGAGACTCAAAATCAAACCTGGCTTGAGTTTCAGCGGCTGGTGTCTGAGCGCGTGCATCAGCGTGACCCTGGTGCCGCATTTGAGTGGGTTAAGTTTCGCTCCCATCTGTCACGCGGGGTGGCTGTGGGCACCATGCTGCAAGATGAGGCGTTTCATTTTTTGCGCATCGGCAGCTTTTTAGAGCGTGCAGACAATACCGCGCGCATGCTAGACGTTAAGTTTCATGGGGTGGCTGGCGAGTTTTTTGGCTCGGGGAGCGAGCACGAGTTTGACTTCTATCATTGGTCGGCCATCTTGAGATCGGTGTCGGGTTTTGAGGTATATCGTAAGGCCTATCGCAACGTCATTCGGCCTGAAAAAGTTGCCGAGCTGCTGATTTTGCGGCCCGATATGCCACGCTCTTTGGCAGCGTGCATCAATGAAGTGGTCTCTAATTTGCGCGAGGTTGCCAATGAGCAATCCAAAGAGACTTTGCGTTTGGCGGGCCGCTTGCAGGCTGATTTGCGCTTTGCCCATCTGGATGAAATTTTGGCCACTGGGCTGCATGCGTTCTTGACGCAGTTTTTAGAGCGTGTAAACACGCTGGGTGCCGGGATCAGCTGTGACTTTCTCGTGCCCGTTCATGGCTGAACCCTTCAACCCCAGGGTTGAGATGGTTCAGCTACCAAGTAACTTGAGGAGTTTTGAATGTCGATTCATGTGGCGTTGAATCATGTCACCCACTATGGCTACGAGAGGCCTATCGCACTAGGGCCGCAAGTGGTGCGCTTACGCCCCGCACCCCACTCGCGCACCCGCATTTTGAGTTATTCGCTGCGGGTCGAGCCCGTGATGCACTTCATCAATTGGCAACAAGATCCCTTGTCAAACCACTTGGCGCGTTTGGTGTTTCCTGAGAAAACTTCAATGCTTCGGATTGAAGTTGATTTGGTGGCTGAAATGGCAGTGCTCAACCCCTTTGATTTTTTTCTAGAGCCTACAGCCCAGGAGTTTCCATTTGCCTATGACCCAACGCTGGCTTCTGAGCTCGCACCGTACCTTGTTAAGCAGCCGCTTACTGCCCTGTTTGAGGAGTTTTTGCAAAGCTTGCCGCGCTCATCCATGCCCACCAACGACTGGGTGGTCAGGGTCAATCAGCAACTGCATGCGGCCATTCGCTATGTGATTCGCATGGAGCCTGGGGTTCAAGCGCCAGAGCAGACTTTGCAGCAGCGCACCGGCTCGTGCCGAGACAGCGCTTGGTTGTTGGTGCAGTTGTGTCGTCATTGCGGCTTGGCGGCCAGGTTTGTGTCGGGCTATTTGATCCAACTCAAGAGTGATGTCAAGTCTTTAGATGGCCCCAGTGGGCCTGACCAAGATTTCACCGATTTGCACGCTTGGTGCGAGGTGTTTTTGCCGGGGGCGGGTTGGATTGGCTTAGACCCCACGTCGGGGCTTTTGGCTGGCGAGGGGCATATACCCTTGGCCTGCTCGCCCCAGCCCTCTTCGGCAGCACCGATCACTGGGGTTCTTGAGCCTTGCGAAAGCACGTTTGAGCATCACATGAAAGTCACGCGAATTTGGCAAGCACCCCGTGTCACTCAACCCTATACCGCCGCACAATGGCAGGCTATTGATGCGGTGGGTTTGAACGTTGACGCTGATTTGGTACAACACGATGTGCGCCTGACTCAAGGCGGCGAGCCAACCTTCGTGTCTGTGGATGATCGCGAGGGCGCTGAGTGGAACACTGAGGCCTTGGGCCCTGCCAAGCGCTTGTTGAGCTTGAGTTTGATGGATCGTTTGCGCGCGCAGTATGGGGCCGGTGGGTTGTTGCACCATGGGCAGGGCAAGTGGTATCCCGGTGAGCAATTGCCACGTTGGTCTTTGAATTGGTATTGGCGAAAAGATGGTGAACCCATGTGGGCGCATCCGGAGTTGCTTGCCAATGATCAGTCTCACTGTGGCGCGACCGAGCACCACGCGTTGGCCTTGCTCAGGGGAGTTGCGCGTCATTTGGGCCTGGATGTGCGTCATGTGTTTCCCGCGTTCGAGGATGCCTGGTACTACCTTTGGCGTGAGAGGAAATTGCCCATCAATGTGGACCCTTTTGATGCGCGCTTGGCCGACCCGCTTGAGCGTGCGCGCCTGGCCCAGCTCTTTGGCCAAGGACTTGACAAAGTGGTCGGTCAGGTGTTGCCCGTGGCCCGCGCACCGGGGTCTAAGCATTGGCACTCAAGCCCTTGGTTTTTGCGAGGTGAGCGATGTTATTTGGTGCCGGGTGACTCACCCTTGGGACTTCGCCTGCCGCTGGATTCACAGCCTTGGGCCCGAGATATTGATCGACCCTGGATTCACCCCCTCGATCAGGGGCAAGATTTTGCCCCTTTGCCCGCTTACTCGAAGCTGAAGGCTACGCCACCGCCTGAGCCGGTCCATGCGCTGGAGGGTCTGCCAAGCTCAGGGCAGACACCCGTGCCGTTTGCGTCGGCTCACGCGATCGCACGCACCGCCTTGGCGGCCGAGCCCCGTGAGGGGCGGCTTTATGTGTTTATGCCTCCAACATCGACCCTAGAAGACTACCTCGAGTTGCTGGCTGCCATTGAGCATACAGCCCTAGAGATGCAGATGCCGCTGGTGATTGAGGGCTATGAGCCTCCCAAAGATCCTCGTGTGCACTTGCTGCGGGTGACCCCCGACCCTGGGGTGATTGAGGTCAATGTTCATCCCGTGGGCAGTTGGTCTGAGCTGGTGGCGCAAACAACCCATTTGTACGACACCGCTTTTGCCACCCGATTGTCGACTGAGAAGTTCATGTTAGATGGCCGTCACACTGGCACAGGTGGCGGCAATCATTTTGTTTTGGGGGGCGCGACGGTGGCTGACTCGCCTTTTCTGCGCCGGCCTGATTTGTTGGCCAGCATGATTGCTTATTGGCATCACCACCCGGCACTGAGTTATGTTTTTTCTGGTTTGTTTGTGGGCCCCACGAGCCAAGCACCTCGGGTCGATGAAGCCCGCAATGATTCGGTTTACGAGCTTGAAATTGCTTTTGCTGAATTAGATCGGGTCACGCGTGCGCATGGGGCTGATTGTCCGCCCTGGTTGGTCGATCGCCTGTTGCGAAATTTATTGATCGATGCCACTGGCAATACCCATCGCGCTGAGTTTTGCATCGACAAGCTGTATTCACCCGATGGCCCCACAGGACGGCTGGGTTTGCTAGAGATGCGCGCCTTTGAAATGCCACCGCATGCCCAAATGAGTTTGGCGCAGCAAGTGTTGATGCGTGCACTCGTGTCATTTTTTTGGCAAGCGCCATACCGTCCTGAACGTTTGAAGCGCTGGGGTACCGAGCTTCATGATCGGTTCATGCTGCCGCATTTCATCGCACAAGATTTGGATGATGTTTTGACTGAGCTTCGTGCCTTTGGTTATGCATTTCAGTCAGACTGGTTTGCGCCTCACCTGAATTTTCGGTTTCCGAGACTCGGTGATTTGCAAGTGATGGGCGTTGATCTTGAGCTGCGCATGGCCTTAGAGCCTTGGCATGTCATGGGAGAAGAGGGGGCTGCAGGCGGCACAACCCGGTTTGTTGATTCATCTCTTGAGCGCATTCAGCTCAAAGTCAATGGCTGGGTGAGTGAGCGCTACATTTTGACGTGCAATGGCCGCCGTGTGCCCTTGCATCCAACGGGCGGGGTGGGAGAGGCGGTGGGTGCGGTGCGTTACAGGGCTTGGAATCCTGCTTCTGCACTGCACCCCACGATTGATACTCACGCTCCGTTAACTTTTGATTGGGTTGATGTCTGGATGGGGCGCAGTTTGGGGGGGTGTCGCTACCATGTGGCCCATCCGGGAGGGCGCAGCTACGACACATTGCCTGTCAATGCTTTTGAGGCCGAGGCGCGCCGCTTGGGCCGATTTTTCAGGCATGGGCATACACCGGGTACCATCAAAGTGCCTCCTGACGAGCGAAATCCTGTCTTTCCGTTCACCCTTGACTTGCGTCGGCCACCGGTTTAACTTGCCACTCCCTTTGCCAACACAGCATATACCCATCTTCAGTTCCGATGGGTATATTTAGGTTGAATGGGTATATTTTGTCTTTCGCCCGGGGGGCGCATGCTGAGTCAAATTCTTTCTCACTACAACACCCCAGAGGGTCGATTTGACGAGTTGCTGGCGGGCCCGCAGCTACCACGGCCGCACTGGGCCCGATTGATGGCCAGTCTGGCACAACCTGACGGCCTGAACATTCGCAACCATCTGGCGTTGATGGAGCGTGAGATTCGCGAAAACGGCATCACCTATAACGTGTACGCTGATCCTCAAGGGGTTGACCGTCTGTGGGAAGTCGATCCCTTGCCTTTGCTGCTTGACGCCTCAGATTGGGCGCAGATCAAAGCCGGCGTGGCGCAACGTGGAGCGCTGCTCAATCGAATACTTGGGGACATCTATGGGCCACAACATTTGATTCGCTCAGGGCTGTTGCCCCCTGCTGTGGTGTTTTCCCACAGCAGCTATTTGCACCAGGCTCAAGACATGAATGTGCCCAGTGATGTGCACTTATTTCAGTATGCGGCCGACCTGGCGCGCTCGCCAAATGGTCAGTGGTGGGTGGTTGGCGACCGCACCCAGGCACCCTCTGGCGTGGGTTATGCGCTAGAGAACCGGTGGGTGATTTCGCAGGTGTTTCCTGGGCTGTTGGATGAGTTATCTGTGCAAAGCCTGACGCCATTTCTACGAGTTTTGCGCGATGGTCTGTACTCACTGGCCCCAAAGAGCGATGCTCCTCCCTTGATTTGCCTGCTCACGCCAGGCTCTCACAACGAGACCTATTTTGAGCATACGTTGCTGGCGCGCCAATTGGGGTTGGCTTTGGTGGAGGGTCACGATCTCACAGTGCGCGATGGCCGCGTTTGGATGAAGACCGTCAGCGGTTTGCAACAGGTGCATGCCTTATTGCGCCGCCTAGATGATGATTATTGCGACCCTCTTGAGCTTCGAATGAACTCGGCGTTGGGCGTGGCAGGCTTGGCGGACTGCGCCCGACGTGGCACGGTTTTGATTGCCAATGCTTTGGGTTCTGGTGTGGTTGAGTCGAGTGCTCTGCTGGGGTACTTGCCACGTCTTTGTCAGCACTTCATGGGTGAGCCGTTGAAGTTGCAGTCAGTGGCCACATGGTGGTTGGGTGAGCCAGCGGCTTTGCAAGATGCCTGGAATCAATTAGATCGGCTCATTGTCAAACCCATGGTGCCGTCTCGCAACGAGCCCCCTGTTTTTGGGGCTGATCTCTCAATCCCTGAGCGTGCAGCCCTCAAGGCTCGAGTGAACCAGGCTCCGCACCGTTATGTGGCGCAAGAGTGGGTCACTTTGTCGCAAGCCCCCGTGCTTGAGCGCGCAGGCCCACAAGACGTTTTGGCTTCACGCAGTGTGGGGTTGCGGGTGTTTGCAGTGGCCACGCCAGAGGGCTACAGCGTCATGCCTGGTGGGCTGACCCGTGTGGCTGCTAGGGCGCATTCACGCATCATTGCCATGCAGCGCGGGGGGCGCTCTAAAGACACCTGGGTATTGTCGCCGGACTCTGTCAATGCCTCATTGGGTCTGGCCTCACTCAAGGGCACAGGCACGGGCACGGACATCGGAGGTGATCTCAACCCCAACCCCAACCCCAACCCCAACCCCAACCCCATACCCGACATGCTGGCCTCGCGTGTGGCTGAAAACTTGTTCTGGTTAGGTCGCTACAGTGAGCGTTGCGATGCCTGTGTCCGGCTTTTGCGGGGGGCCTTCACCGGTCTGATGGATCGGCCCAGCGGTGCTCTCTCGCCGGTGCTTGTTTTTGCGCAGCAAATGGGTTTAATTGACGACAAAGCGGTGCTGCCCATAGCACTTATTGTTGCCGCCACCCATGCGGATGAAGGCTTGATGGCGCAGATGAACCACCTCTCAAGATTGAGTTCTGCCTTGAGAGATCGTCTATCGAGTGATAGCTGGCGTGCGCTTCATCAGCTCATGTTGGCGGCGCCGGGGTTGAGAGGCCGCGCCGCCGAGCCATACCCCGGGTCGTTGTCTTCTACCTTAAGCTGGCTTGACCATGCGGTCGATGGGTTGATGACGTTCTCGGGTTTTATGATGAACGGGATGCCGCGCGACCTCGGTTGGCAGTTCACCTTGCTAGGGCGGCATATCGAGCGAATCTCAAACTTGTGCGCTGCCCTCACCGTGGCTCTACATCAAAGCCATGAGCAGAGCTTTGAATGGTTATTAGACTGGAGCGACACCACGATCTACTATCGCTCTCGCTACGTGGTCGCCCCTCGGTGCAGTACGGTGTTGGATATGTTGTTGTGTGATGAAACGCATCCTCGATCAGTCACCTTTCAAGCACACAGCCTCATTGAGCAACTCGATGCGATCATGTGTGCGGGTTTATCTCGCCAAGCTCGGGCCTCTCGCAATATTTTCGCAACTGCTTGTGCAGGCTTGCAAGGTTTGAAGTCGGCAGCTTTGCTGTCGCTGCCTGACAGCGATAGCGATGCCTTGGTCCAGGCGCTCGAGGCTTTGCGCCAGGCCGTTCACGTCGTGTCTGATGAGCTCACCCTGCACTACTTTACGCACGCAACTTCGGGCAGCCTGATGCCTGCTGTTGTTTAAGGGTTGAGCGATGATCACCCATCCTCACACGAACACGCACAGCCATACCCCCTTGCTGCTTTCGCCGTCATCACTCACGCTGCCGACTCGCTACGGCGTGAGTCATCAAACCAGCTACACCTATACCTCGATGGTCAGCCAGTCGTGGCAGTTGACGCGCTTAACGCCTCGCAGGCTGCCCTGGCAAGTCGTGTTGTCATGCGTTTTGCAGGTCGAGCCTGTGCCCGATGAGTCTCGCGAGGGGACCGACTGCTTTGGTAACACGGTCACTCATTTCGGAATTTACTCAATGCACCGCAAACTGACTGTGCGCATGCAGAGCGTGCTGGATGTAGGCTCACGCCTCAATCTAGACCCTAGGCCCCACTTGGCGTGGGAGCAGGTCAGGGCGGCAGCCCAGACCCTGCCCGCGGTGGCTGACACCCTGATTCCTTTGATGGCATTTTCTACGGTGCTGTTGCCCCCGTCTCAGGCCGCACAGACTTATGCCGCGCGCAGCCTCACGCCCGGTCGAGATTGGTTGCAGGCCCTCACTGAATTCATGCACCGAATTCATGATGAGTTTAAATTTGATCCGGCTGCCACTACCGTGAGCACCTCGGTCGACGAGGTGCTCAGTCAGCGGCGCGGGGTGTGTCAGGACTTTGCCCATTTGATGTTGGCGGGATTGCGCTCTCATGGGCTGCCAGCACGCTATGTTTCAGGCTATTTGTTGACCGACTCTCCTCAAGGCCAGCCTCGCTTGATGGGCGTTGATGCTTCGCACGCCTGGGTGGCCGCCTACTCGCCCACGCTAGGTTGGGTTGAATTTGATCCTACCAACCGACAGCATGCTGACCAGCGCTACATCACCCTGGCTTGGGGGCGTGATTTTGCCGATGTGGTGCCGGTCACCGGCGTCATTCATGGTGGTGGCGAGCAAGAGTTGTTGGTGGGTGTGAATGTTCAGCCTCTTGCATGGAGCGCTTGCGCAGAGCAGGTCAGTGAGCCCTGATGGCGTCCATGAAGGCCCCTTAATTATTCAGACTCTGACTGAATATTTTTTAGATTCGAGATTGATCAATGATTTCACAACCTGGCTCGTTGGCGTTTGTTTCGTCCCTGGTCACCTTGGTGCCCAAATTGCTGAGCCGAGAGCGCGCCATTTTAGCTTTCAATCGCCGGGTGTTGGCGCAGGCGCGTCGCTCAGATGTGCCACTGTTAGAGCGGCTTCGCTACATTTGCATCGTCTCATCCAACATTGACGAGTTTTTTGAGGTGCGGTTTCCTGACTACATCGAGGCCGTGCAGCAGCCTGATGCGATTGTCTCTAACCGTGAGCTGCAGTCTTTGGTCGATGAAGCCCATGCGGTGATCAGTGATCATTACGTGGCTTTCAATGATGATGTGATGCCCTTGCTTAAAAAAGCGGGGGTGGTCATTCTGAATCATGATGACCGCAATAAAGCGCAGCGGCTTTGGGTGCAAGAATTCTTTGTCGATCAGGTTCGGCCGCTGTTGGTGCCGGTGGGCTTGGATCCCGCTCACCCGTTTCCGCAGGTGGCCAACAAGTCGCTCAATTTTATTGTGCGTCTGGGTGGCAAAGACGCTTTCGGTCGCGCCAATTCGATTGCCATTGTGAAGGTGCCGCGCGTCTTGCCTCGGGTCATTCGTTTGCCCGATGAGGTGTCGCCTGATCGGCAGTCGTTTGTGCTGATCACGAGTGTGATTCGGGCCCACCTGGAAGTGCTTTTTCCTGGGCGCGAGGTGCTGGCATTTTCGCAGTTTCGTGTCACCCGAGACTCTGATCTTGACGTGGGTGAAGGTGATGTGGCCAATCTCAGACAAGCCCTGCGATCAGGTTTAACCACCCGCAATTTTGGCCAAGCTATTCGGTTGGAGGTGGTCAGCAGCTGTCCCCCAGAACTGTCGGCTTTTTTGCTTGAGCAGTTTGCACTGCCCAAAGCGGCTTTATACCGGGTAAATGGCCCGGTGAACTTGGTGCGATTGAATCAATTGATTGACCAGGTCGATGCGCCTGACCTACGGTTTCCCCCCTTCGAGCCGGCGTGGCCGGTGGCCTTATCCCAGGGGAAGTCAATTTTTCAATATTTGCAGGCTCAAGATATCTTGCTTCACCATCCCTTTGAAGCGTTTGATATCGTGGTGCAGTTTTTACGCGAGGCGGTGCTAGACCCTGACGTGTTAGCGATTCAGCAAACTATTTATCGCACAGGCAGTGAGTCGCCGCTGATGGACTTGCTGATTGAAGCAGCCCGACGCGGCAAAGAGGTCATGGTGGTTGTTGAACTTAAAGCCCGGTTTGACGAAGAGGCTAATATCAACTGGGCAGAGCGTTTGGAAGCTGTGGGTGCTCAAGTGGTGTATGGCATTGTGGGCCTCAAAACCCATGCCAAGCTGATGCTCGTGACGCGCCGCGAGGGCCGCCGACTGCGTCGCTACGCTCATTTGTCTACTGGCAACTACAACCCCAAGACGGCGCGCTTGTATACCGACATTGGCTATCTCACAGCCGCCCCCGACATCACGGCCGATGTGGATGCGGTGTTTCAGCAATTGACCAGTTTGGGTCAAATGAAGGCCTTGAATTGCTTGCTTCAGGCACCCTTCACACTGCACCGTGAGCTGGTGCATTTGATCGATAAAGTCAGGCAAGCCGCCAGTCGCGCAGAGCCTGCACGCATGGTGCTCAAGCTCAATGCGTTGACCGATGTGCCGCTGATCGAAGCGTTGGTGGGCGCATCCAGAGCCGGTGCAAAAATTGATCTGATTGTGCGCGGCGCATGCATCCTGCCACCTGGCGTGCCAGGGGCCACTGAACATATTCGTGTACGGTCTATCGTGGGTCGTTTTCTTGAGCACACGCGGATTTTGTATTTTTGCTGGGGGCCCACGCCTGAACACGAAGCGCTCTACCTCTCCAGTGCCGACTGGATGAATCGCAACATGTTTCGTCGCATTGAGGTCGCCTGGCCCGTGCGTGATCCTGTGTTGCGCCAGCGTGTGATCGATGAGTGCTTGGTGCCTTATTTGTTTGACGGTGTCGATGCTTGGGTTTTGCAGTCTGATGGCAGCTACTTGCCTTCAGGTTTGCCAAGCCCGAGTGCGCAGCAGTCTCTCATGGCGGCTTATACCCCTCGGAACTGAAGATGCTGTGTTGTGCGTTTGTTTGTCGCCACCCCAGCCTCAAGCACGGCCCAGTGACACCACCAGCTATATAGCCATCTATTATAATTCGACCGTATCGCCCTTGGGCCATTGTCGGCCGGCAGCGCAGGCGCCGCACTCTGTAGACCGTCGCACCCAGCGGCGCTTGGCCCACGACCTTGACCAGCGACTTCGGGGGTGATTCGTATACCTTGCCCTTTTCGCACTCTGGGCAGCGGTCGCCAGACTTCAACTCGGGGTGTTCACACTCGACGATGGGAGCGCCGCTGTAGGCCTGCGCCGCGTTGCGGCAGTGACCTCCGGAGTTCGACACTTCCAGGGTCATTTTCCAACATAAGCGCTTAGTCGGGTCATATAAATCAAGCACTTGCGCGCGACACGAGTGCCATTTTTCAACTATTTTGTAGTGCCAATTTATGACTTTTATGTAGTTTTTAACCCCTCGTTCATGCGATACACTTAAGCGCATGTTCCTCAAAGTCACTTCCTCCGGCGGTCACCGTTATGTGCGACTGGTCGAGTC
>JANMEO010000265.1:0-2112 GCA_031376995.1 Burkholderiales bacterium | reverse complement strand
ACAAGGCCAAGCGGGCGCGTCAAATGAGGGAGGCTTTTGGGTCGACAAACACCTGATTTGGGTGAGCGAGCTTGAAGATTGAAAGCCAACGCCTCAAACCAGCTTTACAAAGTGGAATTTATTGGGGGATGGGCACATTTGGCCAGTTAGTGCAATAGAACTCAAAAACTCACTTGCCACAATATGCAAAATTTCGTATATTGTGACCATGACTGATCCAAAGCCCGTTGAATTTCGGGGTAGCTCGCTTGATGACCTTCGCGCCTTTCCTCTCTCGGCTAAGCGCGAAGTAGGCCATCAGCTCGATCAGGTGCAAAACGGCCAAGCACCGGACGACTGGAAACCCATAAGTACCGTGGGCCAAGGTGTGAAAGAAATTCGGATTCGAGATGCCGCTGGGGCGTTTCGGGTTGTCTATGTTGCCAAATTCGCTGACGCTGTCTATGTGCTTCACTGCTTTCAAAAGAAAACAGAGAAGACCAGCAAGCCCGATCTAGACTTGGCCGCGAAGCGTTACCGTGACTTGTTAAAGGAGCTAAGCCAATGAGCAACCACCGATTTGCCAACGTCTGGGATGCCATCGAGGACACCCCGGAAGAAGCGCAAAACATGAAACTGCGTTCCGTCCTAATGACGGCGCTGAAGAACCATCTCACCCGCACCGAAATGAGCCAGACCCAAGCCGCCAATCTCTTTGGCGTGACTCAGCCGCGCATTTCTGACCTCATGCGCGGCAAGATCAACTTATTTGGCCTGGATGCACTGGTGAACATGGCGACGGCTGCGGGACTTCATATCGAGATGCGTGTACTTGAAGTGGCCTGACATTCTCGCAACTTGAGATGTTGAACTGTGTGCGCAAGTACTTGAAGCGATGAGCCCGATATCCCGCAGTCAGCCCAATCGCCCGGGGTTGCCCCACCGGCCATCTGCCCCCGGCGAATCTTCTTCACGCGCAGCCACGCGGGGGGCCAGCTCACCGCAAGTCCTTCAACTCAATGAGGAGTCAACGCTTGGGCAGCTGACGGATCAAGATCAACCCAACGCCAGTTTAGAACGGCCCTCAAAAAGGGTTCGTCGAGAGCCCCGCCCACATTGGGCGAACATGAATTCTGAAAGCCACCGTGGGATAGCCGCTGCGGGAGATATTGCTGCTGCACGCACCCCTGCTTCACCGTCAAACTGGGATTCCATGGACCCGTTGCCTGATCCCGAGAGCCTTGAGAGAGCCTTTGAAGGGCCTTGGTCGGCACAGGATGAACAGGAGCAGCATCTTCTGATGGGTGAAAGTGGCCCCGATGAAGTTGCCTATGAAAATCCTCAGTTGGGAGCTACGTTGCCGCTGGCAGGCGATGAAGTCGATACCTTGTTAGACCCTAATCCTGATGTAGTTGACTATGCATTATTAGATGATGCTCATTTAGAGGCATATTTTGATAAAGTCAGAAGGCTTGAGAGTCAACAAGAGGAGCCAGACATATCACTCCGGCCCCAACACGGCGAATTAGATGCAGTGAATGCAGTAGCAGCGGATCCAGCGGATCCAGCGGATGATTCGGCTGGTGACGTAGAGGCGATGAGGCGTCCCTTAGACACACCTGCGGCAAGCAGCTCGCAGGCTGAGGCTTTGCTAACCCCATTGATTGGTTTGGGCTACACGAAAAAGCAGGCCAGTGCCATTAAACCGGAGAATCGCTCTGAGGTCAGAGAGCACCATGAGGCTTTGGTCAGCCTCCAATTTAATCATGCCCAGATCGTCAAAATCAGCCAGCGAGGCCCATCGCTAGCGTACGTGGCACATGCAGAGCCCTTGAAACTTTTTCATGTATTGCCAGATTTAACTGAAGATCAGTTTGTGGATGTGGCAAAGAGCCGTAGTGGAAATTTGACGCTTGAACAACTGCTCAGTGTGGCTCAAGACTTGCAAGCGAAGCCGCTTGAACTTAGCACTGAGCAACTGGTCAAAATTGCCAAGATGGGCGAGCGTCCCGCTCTCCAGGCCGTGCACTCTTTAGGTCTTGAGCTGATTAAAGAGCCCTACAACCTGAGTAGTAACCAGGTGGTGGCCATTGCGAGCAACATCGGCGGAAGGAAGGCCCTGGAGGCGGTCAA
>JANMEO010000261.1:0-16426 GCA_031376995.1 Burkholderiales bacterium | reverse complement strand
GACATTTTCCGAAAAAATTGACCTTGTCGGCCAGGGTAAAAAAGACGCTCAGGGGCGCAAAAAACAACAACAACTTATTGTTTGATTTTGTTCACGGCATGCACCCGAATGCTCACCTCATCAGCCACCAAGCTGGTGTCTTGCCACTCACCCGTACCGATGGCAAACGCCGTTCGCTGAATTTTCAAAAGGCCCTCAAAAGTTTGGGTCGTACCGTTGGTTTTAACTTGCACGGGCACCCGAACCTCTTGAGTTTTGCCTTTGATTGTCAGCTTTCCAGTGGCTTCAAACTGGTTGGGTGATAGAACTTTCATGCTGGTGCTGTTAAATGTCGCAACGGGATACTTGGCTGCATCAAACCAAACGGGTTTTAGCACTTCTTGGTTGTACTCTGGGCTGCCCAGATCAAAACTGTGGATATCAATCGTGAATTGGGCGCTGGCAGCCGCTGGTTTGGCTGCGTCATAATGAACAGCTACAGAGAATTTGTTAAATGATGCCTCGACGGGCACACCCATTTGCGTGAACGTAATGTTGATCTTGTTTTCGGGTTGTGCGGGTTGAGCATTTGCGTTGAGCATCGATAGTGTCAGCAAGCTGGCAGTGATTTGTCTGAGAAGTAGGTTCATGGGTGGTTTATTGATTTGATTTGATTTGTATATCATTTATGAATTATGCAACCATATCGGTAATGAATTTTTTAAATGCATTAAGGAGGGGTTGAATATTATATCCGCTTCAGATTAAATTCCATTTAATCAGTTGCGAAAAATCTGAATCATGGTTTTGTAAAACACGTAATTTGCCTTGCTTTGTTCATGATTAAAATCAAGTAAATTTTTTTGGTGTAATTAATATTTAAATTGCAATTATTAAGGGTGAATTTTTGTGATGATGATAAATAACAAATTTATTTCCAATATTGCTCAATATTTTTCTGGTCGATATGCTGAGGGCAGAGCTGGGTGTCAACCTTTGAGACATGACAAGTCTCCGCCTGCTGATGTCGCAGCAGATCAAATCCCCACTTCGATATTGCGGTCTGGGCAACGTCACTCAACCCGAGCGTATCTGCAGGCAACGGAAGATGGGGCTCCGTTGAGTCAGCAAGAAGCTGCCTCACGTCGTGTAAAGTTTGTCGATGAGCGTAATAGCACTACTTTTGTCTCTCGATATATTGCTGAATTGCAAACACCCGAAATATCAGGTGAGGAAGTCCTGAAAGTCGTTGAAGAATCAAAGTATGCTCATGAGGCGGTTATGGCAGAGCGTGACGCCATGAAAATATTGCTGATCCAAGGCAAGAAATGTCATGGATCATTGAGGACACACCCCGCATACCATAGCAGCAGGGAGGCCATGAAGGCAGCAACTTCGGTTCTTCAAAAGGGTGATTTGGCCCTCCAGGCAGCGATGGAAATGAACACCAGTCACCCTCAAATTGCCAGGCAAGCAGCAGATGTTGCCAGTATGGCTGTCAACATTGCTGCAGAAACTGCTGCAATAGCCAACTTGGTGGTTCAATCAATTATAAATCAGCGGAATTTTAAAGGTGAATTGATAAAATACAGAGAGGCTAAAGGATTTCATCATGCAGTGAAAAAAGGATACGAGCATTCAATTGATTCAATGATTCAATTGAATGCCAGTTATGACAAGATAATGGATTCAGGTCCACTGTCTTTAAAGCAAGTTGTGGATGCGGCGTATGAGGCATTTGAGGCGGCAAAAGTGGCCGTTGTCGCAGTTAAAAATGCAAAAGAAATGGTTTTTATCATGGCCATGCCGGCCAGGCAGATGATGAGGGAGCGCTTCAATGGGTATTTGAGCCACGTTAATCGGAAGGGTGAGGCGGCGACATCTATTAAATATTAAGATAATTATTCCGAGTATGGATGATATTTTTTTGCTGTTGTATTAATGTTATTTGCTTGTGTCAAGCAAGAGGCTTGGCAGCCAAGAAATCAAGTGCCTTTTCGGTTCAAGATCTTTGGCAGCATGCGTCGCAGCACAGGGTCACCCGATACAAAATGGTGCCACAGCGCTGCGGCTGCATGTGCGGCAACGGCACTTGCTAAGCTATAGGCGCTGATTGTGTGAAGGTCTTTCAGGGGGGCAATCCATTCAGGTGCTTTGTCGTAGAGCACCGGTAGTTTGATCAGCCCCAGGTAGACCACTGGAAAGCCTGCTGCCAGTGTGTAGAGGTAGCCTGTCACAGGCACACCCAGTGTGGCCAGATAGAGTCCAAGATGCATGCCTGTGGCCGCCCACCGTTGTTGTCGTGTCAAAGTGTTGGGTAAGGCCGGGGGGCGATGAAAGGCTCGCCACACAATGCGCAAGAGGCTTAGAGCCAGCAAACTCACACCCAGCCATTTGTGCCAGTTGTAATACTTCAGCTTAGTGGGTGTGATCCCAGGAATGTCTGTCATGGCCCACCCCAGCGCAAAGGCTGTGACCAACCCGGCAGCGATGATCCAATGCAACCCTTTGGCCACGGCTGTGTAGTCTTCGCGATGAGGGCTTGAGGGTGTCATCGACAGATCCTGTGCATGCGCCGTTATGGATCGCGGGCAGCGTCTTAGGTTGATGCCCATCATCAGTTTGAATGGGTGCAGCAGCTATGCAGTACTGGCGTTGTGCTTGGCCGCTTGGATGGCGCGCGCGGCCTCACTGACCAAGCCCGGGCCTTGGTAAATCAAGCCGGTGTAAATTTGCACCAGGTCAGCTCCTGCTGCGATTTTGGCTTGGGCACGGGCGGCGCTGCTGACACCACCCACACCAATGATCGGGTAGTTAGGCCCCAAGGCGCAGCGCAACTGCTTGATCACTTGGTTGCTGGCCTCAAACACAGGCTCGCCGCTTAAACCTCCGCTTTCTTGCCCATGCGGCAGGTGGGCAACGCCCTCTCGCGACAGGGTGGTGTTGGTGGCAATCACGCCTTCGATATGGTTGGCTTGTAGCGTGCTGGCGATCACTTTGACCTGTTGCTCATCCAAGTCAGGTGCGATTTTCACAAAGAGTGGCACGTAACGTCCATGAGTTTGAGCCAACTCCAACCGTCTATGATGCAGCGTCTTGAGCAATGCACTGAGGGCTTCATCATGTTGCAGTGCTCTAAGGTTTTGCGTGTTGGGGCTCGAAATGTTGATCGCCACATAGTCTGCGTGGGCATAAACTCCCTCGAGGCCGAGCAAATAGTCCTCTACAGCCCGTTCAATGGGGGTGCTTGCGTTTTTACCAATGTTGAGCCCAAGAATCCCCCCCTGAGAGCGAAAGCGGGCCTTCTTGACGTGCTCAATGAAAGCTTTGAGGCCTTCATTGTTAAAGCCCAAGCGGTTGATCAATGCGTGCGCTTGGGGCAGGCGAAAAATTCTAGGCTTGGTGTTGCCGGGCTGAGGCAGGGGCGTGACCGTGCCTACCTCAATGAAGCCAAAACCCATGGCTGCCAGTCCATCGATGCATCGCCCATTTTTGTCTAAGCCAGCAGCCAGGCCGATACGATTCGCAAAGCGCAATCCCACCAAGGTGATGGGATCGTTGACTCGTGAATGCGCCAAGGCGCAAATCAAGGGAGTGTGTTGGATGCGTGCCAAGGTACCCAGTGTCAAATCATGGGCATGCTCAGGATCGATCCCAAACAAAAGCGGGCGGGTCAGTGAGTAAGGGATGAAGGACATGGAAAAAAGGGGGGGGCTGTGGCGCTGGAAATTCCGACCATACAATATTAGGGCCTGTTCGGAAAATCGTCGTCGGTCAGAAAATGGTCTATTGGAGCGGGCTGCAAGGCGAAAAGCACAGCAATACCTATGGGTATTGCGAGCATTTTCAACGCCGCAGACCGCTTCAAGAGGTTATTTTATGGCTGGCGAGGATTTTCCGAGCATCCCCTAATACCCATCTTTAGGTTGAATGTGTATACAAGGCCAGACTCACTGAACGATTTTCTTAAATTCCAAGCGAAGCCCCAAAAAATTTGGGGCTTCGGTCGTGTCAAGACCTATGGCCATGCTGATGACTCAAAATGAACTGAAAGCTCAAGTGGGGCTTGCTGCCCTGAATTATGTGGTGCCCCATGCGGTGCTTGGAGTGGGCACGGGATCTACGGTGAATTATTTTATTGATGCACTGGCTGGCATCAAGGCGCAGGTTCTTGGCGTTGTTTCTAGCAGCGAACAAACCACCTCTCGCTTGCTTGCGCATGGGTTCAAGATTTTGGACTGCAATGAGGTGGATCGCATCCCCGTTTATATTGACGGTGCTGATGAGGTGGATGGCCGCGGGTGCATGATCAAAGGCGGTGGCGCAGCGCTGACTCGAGAAAAAATTGTGGCGGACCTGGCGGAGCGATTTATTTGTATCGCAGATGCCTCCAAAGTGGTTTCAACGTTGGGTCGCTTTCCTTTGCCTGTCGAAGTGATACCCATGGCCGCAGCCCAAGTCGCGCGTCGGTTTGGGCAATGGGGCGCACAGGTCCGACTGCGCGCGGGTGCATTGACAGACAATGGCTGCAGCATCCTTGATGTTCAAGGCTTGCAGATCACTGATCCGCTGGCCATGGAGTGCGAGATCAACCAGTGGCCAGGTGTGGTTACGGTGGGCATTTTTGCGCGCCAAAGAGCCCAGGTCTGTCTTTTATCCACTGATCAGGGGGTCAAGACTTTGACTTTTTAGCTCTGCTGGCTTGAATAATGGCCTCAAATGCGCGTAACCTTAAGAATAATTTACCCAACTGGAACTGCCAATGGCCAAGCCCAATTACTCGTTTGAAAAGCGTCAGCGCGAATTGGCGAAGAAAAAGAAAAAAGAAGACAAATTAAAAGACAAAGCAGATCGAAAGACGGGCCCTGATGGGGCAGACGTTGTCGAGGGTGATCTGGGTGTGTCATCTGTTGCCGTTGAGCGAGAAGGTGGCAGCCCCGCCCCATGATGGACGCACTTGCATCTTCAGCTTGAATGGGTACAAAACACTCGACCCGGATCAACAGCATTGAGCAAACTGGCTTCTAAAGGGCACGCTGTGCCGCTGATCAGCGCAGCCATCACCTGCCCGGCCAAAGCCGACCAGGTGATTCCGCGTGAGCCCATTCCTGTACACAACCATAAGCCGGGAACTCGTTGGGCAAAGCGCAGGCCTTCCCGTTTAACCAGGCCTGTTGGCATGGCGCCCCACAACGGCAGCTTGTCGGCACAGGTCCATCGCCATCCGACTCGGCCTTGAACTTGTGCTGCAGCGACTTTATTTTGAGCATCGCGCACGTTCAATGTCATCCCGCGCAGTTGAGCCCACTGCATGAGGTTGCTGACATGGTCTTGTTCTCGGACAAGGGGGTCAAGGTCGCACACTTGAGATGTTGCGCCCCAAAGGCAATGCGATTCCATCATGCGCAGGGCATAGCCTGAGCCTGCCAAGGGTTGAGTGGGGCCTTGCGCTGGCCAGCCTAGCGCAGCAGCTTGCAATGGCGTCGAACACCAGCTGATTTGTCCTCGCACAGGGGTGAGCAAATTGGGCGGCTGGTGTAGCAAGCGAAGCGCATCACCCGCATTGCATAAAACCAAAACCGGGGCCGTGCATAACGGATGCCCCTGAATGTCGCAAGCTGTCCAACCGTCACCATCAGCGTGCAACGAGGCCACATTTTGACCGCCTTTGAAATGGATTTGCTGATCAGCCATAGCCAGGTAAGCCCGGCACAGGCCAGCTGGATCGACCCAGCCCCCCTTTGTAAACCACCATGCTGGGCATGACAACTGCCAGCCAAGATGTTTCGATACGCTGGTTTTGCTGTGCGCTTGAACATAGTCCTCAGGCAGACCCAGTTGGCTCAGCAGGGCGTGCATCTCAGCTTCGCTGCGGCGAGCCTCTAAGCGCCATAGCCCCTGAGTGCTGCCCTGCACACCATGGCGCGTGATGGCGTCTTGAACCACCTTGTGGATGGCCAGCGCAGCGCTTCGATACAAGCGAGAGTGGGTGCCATCTTGCCCATTCACGATGCCATGGAACAAACCTGCTGGATTGCCCGACGCGCCTGACGCTGGCGCAGTGGCCGCATCCAACACCGTGCTGCGCCAGCCCACTTGGGCCAGACCCCAGGCTGTCGCGCAACCGGCCAGGCCAGCCCCGATGATCAGGGCATGCTGCTCGAGTTCATGGTTGACGGGGCCGCTTCGGTGCGGTGAGCGGGGCGTGAAGAAAGGCGCATAGCGGCCTAGGGTCATGTCGCGCTTGTCGCCATGGCCAGGTGCAAGCGTGACCTCAAAACCTGCAGCGCGCAGGCCATCACGAACTCCGCGTGCAGCCGACCAGGTGGCCACGGTGGCATCAAGCTTGGCGAGTCGAGCCAGGGCTTTGAAGACCTTAGGTTGCCAAAGCGAAGGGTTGCGAGAGGGTGCAAACCCATCAAGATAAAAAGCATCCACTTGCATGTGCAGCTCTGGAAGCCATTTGAGCGCATCGCCCAGAGCCAGCAACAGGCGCACCTTGGCGCCCTCAAACGAGAGCACATGCAGGTTGTGCGTCAGCGCAGGCCATTGGGCCAGCAGCGCTTCGACCAGCTCGGGGCAGGGGCTGTGCGCATGCGCACGTCGAAGGTCAGCGCCAGTGAACGGGTGCTGTTCGAGAGAGACAAAATCCAGGGGTGATCGGGGCTCAGGTGTGGCTCGCCATGCTTGCCATGTGGCCAGAAAATTATTGGCCAGCCCCAGACCCGTCTCCAGAATCACGAAGCGCTGAGAGGGTGTGCTTTGCCAACGTTCAGGCAGGCGGTTGCCACTTAAAAATACATGCTTTGCTTGGGCAAAAGCACCCGCCTTGGGATGATAAATATCGTCAAATTGGGCTGACCATGGCAACCCATGTTGATTGAACGCCAGAGTCGCAGGCTGGATGGGTGAGGCTTTCATGCGTACATCAAAAAGGGCACCGAAGTGCCCTATGGTGTGCCATTGCTTACTGTGCTTTTATGCACGCCTGCCGCTAACTGCCGCGCGGGGGTTATACGCGTTTGCGGTATTCATGGGTACGTGTGTCGATCTCTATTTTGTCGCCTGTTTCCACAAACAAAGGCACGGACACTTCAAACCCAGTGGCCAACTTGGCCGGCTTCAACACCTTGCCTGAGGTGTCGCCTTTGACGGCTGGTTCGGTGTAGGTCACTTCACGGACTAAGCTGGTGGGTAATTCAACCGAGATGGCTTTGCCGTCGTAAAAAACAACTTCCACGGCCATGTTGTCTTCTAGATACTGGATGGCGTCGCCCATGTTTTCTGATTCGACTTCAAACTGGTTGTAGTCGGCGTCCATGAACGCATACATGGGGTCAGCAAAATAAGAATAAGTACACTCTTTTTTGTCAAGGATCACTTGGTCCATTTTGTCATCGGCTTTGAAGACGACTTCGGTGCCAGAGTTGTTGAGCAGGCTCTTGAGCTTCATGCGCACGGTGGCAGAATTTCGCCCCCCCCGGCTGTACTCGGTTCTGAGTACGACCCAAGGGTTTTTGTCTTGCATGATGACGTTGCCGGCGCGAATTTCTTGAGCAATCTTCATAACGATGTTCCGTGAGGTGGTGCGCCAACCAAGTGGGAGGGGTACAAATGTGCCCAGTCAGCGCAAAGAGGCTTATTTTAGCGTTGCACCGCAGGTCTGTGTGACGACACAAAATCAAGCAAGCGTGTACTGAGGTCAGTTTGGCTGCGTAGCCACGCGCCCCACAATCGGGTCTCGGCTTGCCACTGCTGCCAGGCCAAAGTATCTTGTGGCCATGGCAGGGGTAGCTGGGGGTCAGACAGCCCATTCCAAGCCAGGCTCAGGGCGTGGTGATGGGTGCCTGGCCCCGCATGGTCAGTCCAAAGCTGGTGATAGGCCAATAATTTGGCCCGATGGGCGCCGTCTGATTGAGGGTAAATGTGCCAAACGAAGGGGTGCTGTGCCCATTGCGCCCGAACGAACGAGTCTTCACCCCGAACTAAATTCACATCACAGGCCCAAAGCAGGTGATCAAAATCGGTTTGTTGGAGAGGTGGGAGGTAGTTCACTCGCAAACCGTTGATTTTTGTGACTGACCCCAGCACGGATTGAACCTCTCGGGTTGGGTGCCCTGCAGCCACCAACAGCCACGTGGCTTGTTGTTGCAGGGCTTGCAACAAGCTGGGGATAGCAGGGTTGCTGTAGCAAAATAGGCTCACTCGTTGCTCACCCTTTTGGGGTGTTAGCTTTTGACTGGCCCACCAAGCATGGGCGTCAAAATGCGATTGGCGCGATTCAAGGTGTGTTTCTCGCAGCAGCCCGCCGCTACACTCGAGCCAGCCTGGGTAAAAAAAATACTTGTGAAGCCCTGTGCGTTGGGGTGACCTCAGCCCATGGTTTCGCAAAGCGGCAGGTTCTCCACTGAGGTACTCTAAGTTGATCCACAGAGGAGGGGCAGCTTTCACAGCCATGCCTGCCACGAAGGCTTCAGGGGGCGCGCAGCCAAACGCTTCGATCACCACATCACCTGGCTCGGGCCAAATCGTCTGCGCATTCCAGGGGGCGACGTCAAGGGCCTCAGGCGCCATCCACCGCAGCACCTCGGGGTCATCCACCCACAGTCGAACCCGGTGGCCTCTCGAGCGCAGGTCAACTGCAAGTCGCCAGCACAGGCCGATATCGCCCCAGTTGTCGATCACACGGCAAAAAAGGTCCCAAATCATTTGGCATTATCTCTTGACGCGCATGTGTTCTCGTAAAGCTTTGAAAACAGTACCCTTGTGCAGCCGCTAAAGGGGTGTGGGGCAGCCTCAACCTCAACCTCAACCTCAACCCGCATGATTGACCTCTATTGAACCGGCAACAGGAGCAGACTGAAGCGCAGAAGATCGCGCCCGATCGCTCACCTGGCATGAGCCTTTAAGTAGAGTCGAGGACTGGCGCGGTGAGTGGCCTTGTGCCTTGACTCTACTAAAACTTGCACTCGTTTGATTTTTGTAGCAACATGACTACATTGCATCAGCGGGTGGCGCTATGATTATCACTACCATCTCAAGCCGTGAGTTCAACCAAGGGGCGAGCGAGGCGAAACGGGCCGCAACCCACGGGCCGGTGTTCATCACAGATCGAGGCCGACCGGCCCATGTGCTAATGAGCTTTGAGGACTATCAGCGGCTCACAAAGCAGCGACGCAACATTGCCGATGCGCTGGCTATGCCTAGTCATGTCGACATCGAGTTTGAGCCGTCGCGTGTGTCCATCGAACCTCGGCCTGCTGATTTCTCATGATGTTTGTTCTTGATACCAATGTGGTGTCCGAACTGCGCTAGGTGCGGCTTGGCAAGGCCGATCCGAACGTGACCGTATGGACGGAAAGCGTTGATGCCGCTGATCTCTTTGTGTCGGCCATCACCATCATGGAACTGGAACTTGGCGTTGTGTCGATTGAGCGAAAGGACCCCACTCAGGGGGCCATCTTGCGCTCCTGGTTAGAGCAGCACGTATTGCCTGAGTTTTCCGGGCGCACGCTGCCTGTTGATACCGCCGTGGCACAACGCTGCGCCCGGCTGCATGTGCCTGAAAAGCGCGGCGAGCGCGATGCACTCATTGCGGCAACAGCCCTTGTGCATGGCATGACGGTCGTCTCTCGCAATGTCTCTGATTTTCAGCTAACGGGAGTGGCCCTCATCAATCCGTGGGAGATGTCAAAGTGATGACTACCTCGATGATCATTGACAGCCAGCATTCTCAAGTTTTGCTTGACGTCGCAGCACTGCCCAACCTGCCGGGCGTGTATCGCTATTTTGATGCCCAAGGAGCTTTGCTCTATGTGGGCAAAGCCCGTGATTTGAAAAAACGCGTCTCAACTTACTTTCAAAAAAGTCTAGCCTCAGGCACGCGCACTGCCCACATGGTTCGCAAGATCGTGCGCATGGAGACCACCGTGGTGCGCTCTGAGACTGAGGCTTTGTTGCTGGAGAGCAACCTCATAAAGACGCTGCAGCCTCGCTACAACATCCTTTTTCGCGACGATAAAAGTTACCCCTATCTTCAGCTCACTGGGCACCGTTTTCCCAGGTTGGTGTACTACCGTGGGCCTATAGATCGACATCATCAGTATTTTGGTCCGTATCCCAGCGTCTGGGCAGTGAAAGAGTCCATTCAGCTACTGCAAAAAGTGTTTCGCTTGCGGTCTTGTGAGGATACGGTTTTTAATCATCGCACGCGACCTTGTTTGCTTTATCAAATCAAACGTTGCTCTGCGCCTTGTGTTGGGCATGTTTCTGAAGTTGACTATGCAGCCGATGTTGCGCATTCGGGGCGATTTTTGCTAGGTCAACAGAGTGAGCTCATAGAGGCTTTGCAGGCACGTATGTTGGCCCACGCTGAACGATTGGAGTTTGAGCAAGCGGCAGAAATCCGCAATCAATTGGCGGCCTTATCCAAAGTGCTGCACCAGCAAAGCATTCAGGACAATAGCGGTGCCGCCGTGGATGCCGATATCCTTGCGGTGCAGGTTCTTGGTGGGCGCTCTTGCGTCAATCTGGCTATGGTGCGCGGGGGCCGTCACCTGGGAGATCGGCCCTATTTTCCTCAGCAGGTTGAAGGTGGATCTTGGGTTCAGGCCATGCTCAGCGAAACCGAGACTATCGAGCCACTGGCTGAGCCTGAAGTGGCGGTGCTAGAAGCGTTCATCGCCCAGCGTTACCTGGGGGGTGATGTCCCCGCTTTGTTGTTATTGAGTCAATCTGTGAGTCCGGCTTTGATCGATGCTTTGAGTGCGCAAAGAGGAAGCAAGGTGGAGGTCCAGGTCCAACCTCGTGATGCGCGAAAAGCTTGGCTAGAGATGTGTAAACAGGGCGCGCAGATCAAGCTGGCTCAACTCTTGGCACAGGAGGGCTCTCAACAAGCACGCACCAAAGCGCTGGTCGAGGCGCTCAACTTGGTGATTGAAGACCTCAACAGCTTTCGCATTGAGTGTTTCGATGTCAGCCACACTGCGGGCGAGGCCACGCAAGGATCTTGCGTGGTCTTTCAGGGCCATAAGTTGCAAAGCGGGCAGTATCGGCGTTACAACATCGAGGGACTCACGCCTGGTGATGATTACGCTGCCATGCGTTCTTTGCTCAGTCGTCGCTACGGCAAGCTTGCTGCTGCAGTGAGCAAAGGTGAGGCCCGTTTGCCCGATATCGTGCTTGTCGATGGCGGTGTGGGGCAAGTCAGTGTGGCCCGTGAGGTGTTCGAAGAGTTCGGCCTTGATTTGAGTCTGATTGTTGGGGTTGAAAAGGGGGAGGGCAGAAAGGTGGGCTTGGAAGAGCTGGTCTTTGCTGATGAGCGCCCCAAAGTTTCACTGCCAAGAGACTCTGCGGCATTGATGTTGGTGGCTCAGATCCGTGACGAGGCCCACCGCTTTGCAATCACGGGTATGCGTGCTAAGCGCGCCAGCGTTCGCACGGGTGGCAGCCAGCTTGAGGACATCCCTGGTGTGGGGCCCAAAAAGCGTGCCCGATTGTTGCAGTGCTTTGGTGGGTTGCGAGGGGTGGCTGAGGCCAGCGTCGAAGATTTGCTGCGGGTCGATGGGATATCAAAATCATTGGCACAAGAGATTTACCGTGCATTGCACTGAGTTCTGCCAATCCTTGACCGAGCCTATGCCTATGCCTCTGAACGTGAATAGACTCTGGTTCGAGTAAAGGCACAATCGCGCATGTTTTTCAACCTCCCAACTCTTCTGACCTGGGCCAGGATCTTGGCGATACCACTGATCGTCGGCCTGTTCTATCTCGACACCCCAATTGCTGAGCGCAATCTATTGGCCACAGTTTTGTTTGTGGCAGTTGCAGTGACAGATTGGGCCGATGGTTACTTGGCGCGCAAGCTTCACATGACCTCGTCTTTTGGTGCATTCCTAGATCCCGTGGCCGACAAGTTTTTGGTATGTGCAACCTTGTTGGTGTTAGTGAAGCTGGGGCGTGTCGAAGACTATGTAGCCCTGGTGATCATCGGGCGTGAAATTGCCATCTCGGCCTTGCGTGAATGGATGGCGCAGATTGGTGCCGCCCGCAGTGTGGCCGTGCACCGGGTGGGCAAGATCAAAACGTCTGTCCAAATGGTGGCCATCCCATTTTTGTTGTTTGATGGGCACCTTTGGGCTGTGATCGATACCCATCTTTGGGGCACTTGGTTGATCTATTTTTCTGCAGTATTGACCATTTGGTCGATGGTCTACTACCTGCAAAAAGCCCTTCCAGAGATTCGCGCCAATGTGCGTTGAGCGGGTGTTCTCGGCGCTCGGTGTTTACCGCCTGCAAGCCGCGACGTGTCCATGCCAACAAAAACACCACGGCGAATGCGCTTACAATCAAAAATTGGTGATTGACGCTCGCGACGTGTATGACCCGCATTCGGGTGCCGTTGTTGCCAAATGTGGCGGGCCATATCAATTTTTGATTACCCAAAAACACCTTTGTGAGGGGGCACCTTCGTGAACAAATCTGAATTGATTGAACATATTGCCAAACAGGCAGACATCTCCAAAGCGGCCGCAGGTCGCGCCTTGGAAGCCTTCATTGGTGGCGTTAAGTTAACGTTGAAAAAGAGCGGCTCAGTTTCATTAGTGGGTTTTGGTACCTTTGCTGTGACAAGGCGTGAGGCTCGTGCAGGGCGTAATCCTCGCACCAATGCCCCTCTCAAGATTAAGGCGGCTAATGTTCCCAAATTTCGTCCAGGCAAGGGCCTCAAAGACGCTTTGAATACTCGACGCTGATTTTGAAATTGAGCAGCGTTTTTATTCGTTGACTGTCATCGTCACCGGGTGCTTAGCTCAGTTGGTAGAGCGGCGCCCTTACAAGGCGTAGGTCGGGGGTTCGAGCCCCTCAGCACCCACCACCGGTGGCAAAATCCAAAGGCGGACCTGTGGTTCGCCTTTTCATTTTTGGTTAGCCTTTTCTTCCGAGGCGATCTATGTTCGACTTTCTTCGCGATCACACCCGTCTACTGTTTGCCATCTTGATTCCTTTGATTTTGGCTTCATTTGTGCTTGTCGGCACATTTGACCAGCCGGGGAAGAATCAAGCGCCCGTGGCCACAGTGGGTAGAGATGAAATCACCCAAGCTGAATTTGAACGCGCACATCAGCAGCGCTTGAGTCGTGTTCGGGCTCAGGTGCCTGAGCTTGATATCACCCTTGTCGACACGCCTGCGTTTCGCCAGTCGGTGGTGGATGAGTTGGTGCGTCAGCGACTTTTGGCGCGTGCTGTCAGTGAGTTTCGCATCAACGTCACCGACGATCGACTTCGGCGAATTTTTGCAAGTGATCAGCAGTTCGCGTTTTTGCGCAACCCAGATGGTCGAATCAACAAGACCCTGATTGAGGGCAGCAGTTTTCGCAGCACTGCGGCCTTTGAGGCCAATTTGCGCCAAGATCTTGCCGAGCGCCAAGTGATGCAAGGCATGCTGGTCAGTCGCATCGCTTCGCAGGCTATTTCCAAGCCAGCCTTGGATGCTTTTTTTCAGCAGCGTGAGGTCCAAGTGCTTCACTTCAAACCCAAAGACTATGTCAGTCAGGTTGCCGTCACAGATGCTGAGCTAGAAGTTTTTTACCGCGATCCCGAAATATCCGCTCGTTTTTTGGTGCCTGAGCAGGTAGACCTTGAATATGTGGTTTTTGACACGGCGGCTGTCGCCAAAGACATGGTGATTTCAGAAGATGATTTAAAAAGCTACTACAACAACAATCTGACTCGCTTTGGTAGCCCTCAAGAGCGGCGGGTTCGACACATTTTGATCGCGGTAGCTCAAGATGCTCAGCCTGATTTGCGCCAGCGGTCCCGAGCCAAAGCTGAAGATTTGCTTGCACAGCTTCAAAAAAACCCAGGCTCATTTGGCGAACTTGCCAAAAAAGAGTCTCAAGATGCGGGCTCTGCCAAAGTCGGCGGCGATCTGGGTTTTTTCTTCAAAGATCAAGTGATTTTTGGTGAAGCCCTGTTTGCGCTTGAATCCGGCGCATTGAGCAACGTGATCGAAACCGAACAGGGGTTTCACATCATTCAAATGACAGATCAACGCGGAGGCAGCGTACGCAGTTTCGATGTCGTTCGCACTGAGATTCTCGAAGAGGTTCGTAAGTCACAGGCACAGGCTAAATTTTCAGATTTGTCGCAAGAGTTTTCCCATATGGTCTATGAGCAAGGTGACACGCTCCAAGCCGTTGTCGACAAGTGGAAGCTAGAGCGTCGCACCATTGCGGGCCTGACGCGGCAAGGCACGCGCGATCCTGTGCTCAGTCACCCGAAGTTGCTGGAGGCCGTATTTGCCAGTGATGCCCTGCAGGACAAACGAAATACGCCTGCCATTGAGGTCAGTGCAGCGCAAATGGTAAGCGCTCGTGTACTCAAGCATTCATCGGCTCGCCAGCCTGCTTTGTCCGAGGTTCTTGAGGCCGTGCGCGCAGCCTTTGTTGTCAAAGCCTCAGCCGCCTTGGCGCGCAAAGAGGGCGAAAAAAGTTTGGCGTTAAATCAGGCAACACCAGCGGCCACATTCAATCAGAAAGTAGAGTCCGTCTCTCGCGTCAAGCCTGGCAGTTTGAGCCCGCCACTACTCAAGCGCGTGCTGAGTGTCCCAAGTGCAAAGCTGCCTACGGTGGTGAGTCATGACTTGGGGGAGCAGGGTTATCAATTGGCCTTGATCACTCGCATTCTGGCGTCAGATGTACCTACGGCAGATCTTAAGGTTGGGCAAGCTGAGTATGCTCAGGTTTGGGAGGCTGCCGAGAGTCAGTCATATTTTGATGCCTTGAAAGTGCGTTTCAAGGTTGAGGCTAAACCCCAAAAATAGTGCTCACATGGATTGAGCAAGCGCTTTGCATCTTTGCAAAGCGCGGGAGCTTTCTGAGCTTGTGTCGATTAGAATCAGAAAGTTTGTTTGACTTGAAGGCGACCGAGGAAATCTATGAGTGATCAGCAAGTTGATAGCGGTAAACGAACCTGGCTCATCGCTTCTGGCTGCGCTGGCGTTGTGGGTGGTGCGGGCATAGCCGTCCCTTTTGTCAGCAGCTTCCAGCCATCAGAACGAGCGCGTGCAGCGGGTGCAGCCGTTGAGGTGGACATCAGTGCGCTCAAGCCTGGTGAAAAAATGACTGTTGAGTGGCGCGGCAAGCCTGTTTGGATCATCAAACGCACTGATGAGCAAATGGCAGCGCTCCCGACACATCGAGATCAGTTGGCCGATCCAGAGTCGCTGCGCAAGGCCGCTGAGTTGACACCGCCCTATGCTCGCAATGAGCATCGTTCACGCGTTGAACATAAGAACATTATGGTGGCAGTGGGTATTTGTACCCACCTTGGCTGCTCCCCTTCCGATAAGTTCACGCCGGGGCCTCAGCCTTCTTTGCCAGAGACTTGGGCGGGCGGGTTTCTGTGTGCTTGTCATGGGTCTACTTTTGACTTGGCTGGTCGGGTATTTAAGAATAAGCCTGCACCCGACAACCTTGAGATTCCCCCCCACATCTACTTGTCTGAAACCACCTTGTTGATTGGCGAAGACAAGAAGGCTTGAGCCTCACCGCACGCTGTATTGGCAATACTCAGAGAAAGACAACATGGCTACATTCAAGGAAGCTCCAGCCCATGCAAGCTCAGCACAGAAGTTGCTGACTTGGGTGGACAACCGGTTCCCACTTAGCAAGCTTTACAAAGATCATCTTTCTGAATATTACGCACCCAAGAACTTTAATTTTTGGTATTTTTTTGGTGCGCTGGCCATGTTGGTGCTGGTGATTCAAATCGTCACTGGTATTTTTTTGGTGATGCACTACAAACCCGATCAGGCGCTGGCCTTTGCATCGGTGGAGTACATCATGCGTGATGTGCCGTGGGGCGACACCATTCGCTACATGCACTCCACCGGTGCTTCAGCCTTCTTTGTGGTGATCTACCTCCATATGTTCCGAGGTTTTCTCTACGGCAGTTATCGCAAGCCGCGCGAGCTGGTCTGGATCTTTGGCTGTGCCATCTTTTTGTGCCTCATGGCAGAAGCCTTTATGGGTTATTTGCTGCCTTGGGGCCAAATGAGCTACTGGGGTGCCCAGGTTATTGTCAATTTGTTTGCTGCTGTTCCTGTGATTGGCCCAGACCTTGCTGTTTTGATCCGTGGTGATTTTGTGGTGGGAGATGCCACGCTCAACCGCTTCTTCTCGTTCCACGTGATTGCTGTGCCACTGGTGCTTTTGGGCTTGGTGGCTGCCCACATCATTGCTTTGCATGAAGTCGGTTCAAACAACCCCGATGGCATTGAAATTAAAGATAAAAAAGACGCCCAGGGTATTCCCCTGGATGGCATTCCTTTTCACCCTTACTACACCGTTCATGACATTTTGGGGGTGAGTGTGTTTTTGATGGCTTTCACCGCCATTGTTTTTTTTGCGCCTGAGTTCGGGGGCTATTTCTTGGAGTACAACAACTT
>JANMEO010000185.1:0-8314 GCA_031376995.1 Burkholderiales bacterium | reverse complement strand
CCCCCCCCCCCCCCCCCCCCCCCCCCCCCCCCCCCCCCCCCCCCCCCCCCCCCCCCCCCCCCCCCCCCCCCCCCCCCCCCCCTCCAATCAGGGGTGCGACTTGTCAAAGCAAGCGCTTGATTAGGCTGGACGTGTCCCAGCGGCCGCCCCCCAGAGCCTGAACATCTCCATAAAACTGGTCGACCAAAGCGGTGACGGGCAAACGCACGCCTTGGCGCCGCGCTTCTTCAAGCACTAAGCCTAAGTCTTTGCGCATCAGATCGACGGCAAAACCAAAATTAAATTGGTTATCAACCATGCTCGAGCCCCGATGCTGCATTTGCCAGCTTTGAGCCGCGCCCTGTGACAAGGCCTCTAGCACAACCTTCATGTCAAGCCCCGCTTTGTGCCCAAAATTGATGGCCTCAGCCAAACCTTGCAAAGTGCTAGCGATGCACACTTGGTTGACCATTTTGCCCAACTGCCCCGCACCCACTGGCCCCAGATGAGTGACGGCCTTGGCATAGGCCCGAAGCACCGGTCTGACGCGCTCAATGGCCGCCCCTTCGCCCCCACACAATACTGTTAATACGCCTTGAATGGCACCCAAATTGCCGCCGGAAACTGGGGCATCGACAAAGTGGCAACCCCGGGCTCGAGCCGCCTGATCAAGCTCACGAGCCACCTCGGCAGAGGTGGTGGTATGGTCCACCCAAACAGCCCCAGGCTGCAACTGCTCAAACCCACCTCCTTGGCGCAAACCCTCGTGCAGCGGCCCCAAGGTGATGGCTCTGAGGTCTTCATCAGCGCCCACACAAGAAAACACCATCTGCGCGCCATGAACCGCCTCGCCAGGGGTCAGGGCTTGACGCGCGTTGTACTGCTGTGCCCAGGCCAGTGACTTTTCTGGTGATCGGTTGTAGGCGCTCACCTGGTGCCCACATCTTGCTAAGTGACCGGCCATGGGGTAACCCATGACCCCGAGCCCTAAAAATGCCACTCTGAGTGAGGGAGTGATCGAATCGGCGCCAAGATGCATAGAAATCTCCGGAAATTGAACCCCCAAGGGGCCATCACCGGGTTTGTAGCAGAAGCCGCGCAAGCCCTCAAAGCCCAACCTTCAAACAATTGCAAAACCTTCAGTGCCTGCGCCCAAATCGCTACTCCGTGCACGTTGGCTGTGCAGCTTGATTTGCAGGCGTAAATCGTTGACGGAGTCGGCGTTGCGCAAGACATCTTCGTAAGTGGTCAAATTCGCTTCGTACAAATCAAAAAGGCTTTGTTCAAAGGTTTGCATGCCCAACTCGCGAGACCGCTTCATAATTTCTTTGATCTCACTCACCTCGCCCTTGAAAATCAAGTCAGACACCAAAGGCGTGTTGAGCAAGACTTCAACCGCAGCCACGCGCCCCCGCCCCTCTTGACGTGGCAGCAAACGCTGCGACACCAAAGAGCGCAAATTCAGAGACAAATCCATCAACATCTGAGTGCGCCGCTCTTCGGGAAACAAATTGATGATGCGGTCTAAGGCTTGGTTGGCACTGTTGGCGTGCAAGGTGGCCATGCACAAGTGGCCCGTCTCAGCAAACATCATGGCGTTTTCCATGGTTTCGCGATCACGAATTTCACCCATCAAAACGACGTCAGGCGCTTGGCGCAGGGCGTTCTTCAAGGCCAGCGACCAACTGTCAGTGTCCAGCCCCATCTCGCGTTGGGTCACGATGCAGTTTTTGTGGGAGTGAATAAACTCCACCGGGTCTTCGATGGTGATGATATGGCCATAGGAATTTTCGTTGCGGTGGTCGAGCATCGCCGCCAGCGAGGTGCTTTTTCCCGAGCCCGTGGCGCCCACAATGATCACCAGCCCACGCTTGGTCATAGACACCTCTTTAAGCACTTGAGGCAAATTAAGTGAATCGATGGTCGGCAGTTCGTTGGGAATGGTTCGGATCACCAGACCAATGTGGCTTTGCTGCAAAAAAGCACTGACTCGAAAACGCCCCACCCCCTGCGGTGCAATCGCGAAGTTGCACTCTTTGGTGCGCTCGAACTCGGCCGATTGCTTGTCATTCATGATGGCCCGAGCCAATGCAATCGTGTGTTGGCTGGTCAAGGGCTGGGGTGAAACTTTGGTGAGCTTGCCATCGACCTTGATGGCGGGTGGATAGTCCACAGTCAAAAACAAATCTGATCCAGCCCGAGACAGCATCAACCGCAGCAGTTCATTGATGAACTTGGTTGCTTGATCATTTTCCATGAGAGAAAGCCTTTAAAACAAGGGGTTGGCAAGCACTTTCAGCCTGGAAAATTCTCAGGAAATTTGGCTTTGCCTCGGGCCTCAGCCGGCGAAATCACATTGCGACGAACAATTTCGGCCAGGTTTTGATCCAAAGTTTGCATGCCCACGTTATTGCTGGTCTGGATCGATGAATACATCTGTGCCACCTTGTTTTCTCTAATCAAGTTGCGTATTGCCGCCGAGCCCAGCATGATTTCATGGGCCGCGACCCGACCTGTGCCGTCTTTGAGCTTACAAAGTGTCTGAGAGATGACACCGATGAGTGACTCTGACAACATCGAGCGCACCATTTCCTTTTCAGCTGCCGGGAACACGTCGATCACGCGATCAATCGTTTTGGCCGCGCTCGAGGTGTGCAGCGTGCCAAACACCAAGTGCCCCGTTTCTGCCGCCGTAAGCGCCAAACGGATGGTTTCAAGGTCACGCAGCTCTCCCACCAGCACGGCGTCAGGATCTTCGCGCAAAGCGGAACGTAGAGCGTTTGAAAAACTCAAGGTGTGTGGCCCAACTTCGCGCTGGTTGATCAAACACTTCTTGGATTCATGAACAAACTCAATCGGGTCTTCCACAGTCAATACGTGACCATACTCACTCTCGTTGAGATGGTTAACCATGGCTGCCAGTGTTGTTGACTTGCCCGAGCCGGTGGGGCCCGTGACCAGCACCAGGCCGCGAGGCTTGAGCGCCAGCTCGGCAAAAATCTTAGGGGCATTGAGCTGCTCGAGCGTCAAAATTTTGGACGGAATGGTACGAAACACCCCCGCTGAGCCCCGATTTTGATTAAAGGCATTGACACGAAAGCGGGCCAAGCCCTGAATCTCGAAAGAGAAGTCACACTCGAGCGTCTCCTCATACATCTTGCGTTGGGTGTCGTTCATGATGTCATACACCATGTCGTGCACTTGGCGATGATCGAGTGGCTCGACATTGATGCGCCGTACATCGCCGTGCACCCGAATCATCGGGGGCAAGCCTGCAGACAGGTGTAAATCAGAAGCCTTGTTTTTAACTGAAAATGCCAGCAGTTGTGTGATGTCCATGCGCGCTCAGACGGTAAATTGCTGCAACCAAACCAAGAATGACCTGCCAGACCCAAGCTAAGTGGTCTTCAGGCAACCACTACTGCGACATACTGCAATCTATTATGGCCACGATCACTCACAACTTACAACAGGTGCACGCTCAGCGCATGGCCGCATGCCATGCCGCGCAACGACCCGAGCAAAGCGTCACATTGTTAGTGGTCACTAAAACCCAATCTGCCGCTTCAGTGCGCCAGGCCTTTGCGGCAGGCGAGCGTCAATTTGGCGAAAACTATGTGCAAGAAGGCCTAGACAAAATCAGCGAACTCACCGACTTGCGCAGCCAACTGACTTGGCATTTGATCGGACCACTTCAAAGCAACAAAACACGCAGCGTGGCTGAACAATTTGATTGGGTCCACACCATCGATCGTTTAAAAATTGCTGAGCGTTTATCGGCTCAGCGCCCCCCCAATTTGGCTCCGTTGCAGATTTGCCTGCAAGTCAATATCAGCCAAGAGCCTCGCAAAAGTGGCCTCACACCTAACGAGGTGCTGTCAGCAGCACAAGCCGTTGTCAGCCTGCCAGGGCTGAGACTGCGCGGGTTGATGGCGATCCCTGCACAAGAGTCTGACGCTAATCAAGCTGCCCAACGCCGCCCCTTTGCGGCGATGGCCCTGCTGCTGCGAACACTGCAACAGCAGGGCCATGCGCTGGACACCCTGTCAATGGGCATGAGCGCTGATATGTCAGCGGCTATCCTGGAGGGTGCAACGCTCATACGGGTAGGAACAGCGATTTTTGGGCCCCGCCCCCTGCTGATTCAACCTGAAGATGCTGTGCAGGCGACGGCTGAGGTCCAACGAAGCTTGGGCCCATGAGCAGGCACGATGCTTGGCGATTGAAAGGTTGGTTTTACGCCTTCATGACAGCGCTCATTGTGGCGCTGGGGTGCATCGCCACAGCGCCCCCGGCTCACAGCGCTACAACGGCACCCAGCGCTTTAAAGACTTGCCGCCAACCGGGCTTGCCCAACGCGGTGCAATGCGGGCAGCTTGAGCGCCCGCTCAAGCCCCAAGATCCAAACAGTCCCACCATCACCATTCATTACGCGATATTGCCTGCGCTGACCCGCCATAAACGCAGCGACCCCTTGTTCATTTTGGCTGGCGGTCCCGGCCAAAGCGCCATTGACCTGGCCCCGACCCTGGCGCTTTTATTCCAGCGTCTGAACCAAGAGCGTGACATCGTACTGGTCGATCAACGCGGCACTGGGCGCTCAGCCGCTTTGGCATGCAAAGAGTCCCGACGCCAACCTTTGGCTGCCCAGGCCCTGGCCCCACAAATCAAGCAGATTTTTCAGTGCCGGGACGAATTGGCACAACGGGCCCCATGGCACACGATGGACGGCCTGCGTTGGTTCACCACTTCCTTGGCTGTTCAAGATTTAGATGCCGTGCGCCAGCAACTGGGTGCACGCCAAGTGAACTTGATTGGTGCCTCCTACGGAACCCGCGTGGCACTCGAATGGTTGCGTGCTTTTCCGCAGACGGTGAGGCGGGTTGTGCTGGACGGGGTGGCCCCGCCCGACATGGCCTTGCCACAAAGCAGCGGGATTGACGGTGAGGCCGCCTTTGAGGCCCTGCTCAGCGCCTGTCAATTGGACACGGCTTGCTCGCAACGCCATCCAGCACTTCGCCAGACTTGGGCCCAGCTATGGCGCAGCGTGCCACGTACCATCACGGTGGCACACCCGCTAGATGGTCGCCGCGAGACCTTGATCCTAACGCCTGATTTGCTGGCAGCTTGGGTGCGTGGACCACTTTATGTGCCCAGCCTGGCCTCTGCTCTACCTGCTGCCTTAAGTGCTGCCAGTGACAATCGATGGGAGGGATTGCTCGGCCTGAGCGCCGTGCTCAGTGCTCAACAAGACAACGGCAGTGGCATCGCCTTGGGCATGCATTTCTCGGTGGTTTGTGCTGAAGACCAACCTCACGTCAGAGCTACTTCTTTGTTGAGCTGGAACCAAAGCACCCAAGCGCTGTATGCACAGGTTTGTTCCCATTGGCCACGTGGCGAGGTGCCAGCCAACTTCATTCAGCTGCCAGTCAGCCCCGCTCCAGTGCTGCTGCTCAGCGGCGGGCTTGACCCCATCACGCCCCCCCGCCACGGCCAGCGCGTGGCCCAAGCTTTGGGTGACAAAGCCCGCCATGTGGTGGTGCAGGGGGCGGGCCATGGATTGATGGGCGTGGGTTGCTTGAGCCAGCTCATCACCGAATTTATTCGTGGCACCGAAAACCAGGCGCTGGCGTTAGACCCTCGTTGCGCCCTCGACATCCCCCGCCCACCGTTGTTTGAATTGCCCGGCCAGGAACCGCTTTGAGATGATTGAATTGCATGCTGTGGCCAAACAATTTCTACGCCCGGGGTCTTCATGGCGGGGCCGTTCAGTGCCTGTGCACGCTGTATGTGACGTCAGTTGGCAGGCTCAAGATGCTCAAATCACGGGCTTGCTAGGCCCCAACGGGGCTGGCAAGACAACCACCTTGCGCATGCTCGCGGGCTTGGTCCAGCCTGACGCGGGCACCATCGAGGTCGATGGCCGTGCAGTGGCACAACAGCCTCAATGGACAGCCGCGCGACTGGGCGTCTTGAGTGATGCACAAGGGATTTACCCAAGGCTGAGCGCTCGCGAAAATATTCTCTACTATGCCCGGCTGCGTGGTCTGCCCGACGAGCAGGCCCAGGCGCGACTTGACACCCTGGCAGGCCTGCTTGACATCCGGCCCTTGTTAGACCGCCGCACCCAGGGCTTCAGTCAAGGCGAGAGGCTTAAAACGGCACTGGCCCGCGCCCTGATTCATGACCCGCCGAATATCGTGCTTGACGAGCCCACCAACGGCCTCGATGTGCTTGCCACGCGCGCGTTGCGCGACACCCTGCGCTTACTGCGCTCACCGCAAGGTGGCAGCAAGTGCATCATTTTGTCAACCCACATCATGCAAGAAGTCGCCCAACTGTGCGACCACGTGGTGGTGATGTCCCAGGGCCGCAGTGTGGCGCAAGGCAGTGTGACTCAATTGCAAGCCCAAACCGGCCACAGTCATTTTGAAGACTGCTTCGTGCACCTGGCTTTTGCCAACACATCAACACCCCCATGAGTACCGCCCTCACCCCACCCTCTGTGTTGAGCCAAGCCTGCACGGTCTATCTCAAAGAGCTGCGTGACGCGATACGCGATCACCGCACCTTATGGGTGGTGATCGGGTCTAGCGTGCTCTTAGCGCCTGTGATGTTGTGGGCGCTGTCTTTTTGGATGGCAGACCAGCAAATGCATGCGGATGAACGGGTGGTTTGGGTCGAGGGCATAGGGCACGCACCCACCTTGAGCAACTTCTTGGCTCGGCAAACCTTTCGCATTCAAGTTCCGCCGACCGATGTAGAGAGTCAGTTGCAGCGCAGTCAATTTCGAGACCCTGTACTGCGCGTTCCCCAGGGGTTTGAGGCTGATCTGGCGCAGGGTCGCCAACCGACCTTGATTGTGTTGACCGACAGCAGCAACGCCCGAGCGCAAGCAGGCCTGGCACGCTGGGACCGAATATTAAGCGCCTTCAGCCAAGAGCGTGTCACCTTGGCTTTGGCTTTGCGGGGCGTCTCCCCCCAAGCCCTGAGCGTGGTTCGTGTTCAAGAGCACGACCTGGCCAGTGCGCTGTCGCGTGCGGCCTCTGTCAGCTCAGTGCTGCCGTGGATATTCATCATGGCCGTTTTATCGGGCGCCATGAATGCAGCGCTCGACACCACCGCGGGCGAGCGCGAGAGAGGCTCTCTGGAGCCTCTACTGATGAACCCCATTTCACCCTTTGCTTTGGCATGGGGCAAGTGGGCCTGCGTGTTTACTTTATCTAGCGCTGTAGCCCTGTTGAGCTGCTTGAGCTTTTTGCCGGCTCAGGCCGTATTTCAAAGCGAAGCGCTGCGCAGCTTAATTCAGTTTGGACCAAAGCAAGCCATGATGTTTGTGCTGGTGCTGCTGCCCTTGGCGGCTTGTGTATCCGCTTTGCTCATGTGGGTGGCGATTCGCAGTCGCAGCGTCAAAGAAGCCCAGGCCAGTGCCAGCATCGTTGTGATGTTGTTCACTACTTTGCCCATGTTGTCAGCGCTGAACATTGTGCAGGCCCAACGCTGGGTAGCGGTTGTGCCGGGCTTGAGCCAATATGCTCTGATGGGCCGCGTGCTCAGGGGCGACGCCTTATCTGCCTGGCAATGGCTTGGCTCTTGGTCTGTGGCCTGCGCCCTGGTGTTGCTGTGCATCTGGGGCTTGGCCCGGCGCTGGCGCCTGGCACTAGGCTGACGCATGAACCCGCCTGATCTCACCGCCCTAACATGGCATTGGCAACACTTTAGCGCCTTGAGCGTGCAAGCATTGCAAGGTATCCACCGGGCGCGCCAAGCCGTGTTTGTGATGGAGCAAGCCTGTCTTTATGCCGATGCCGACGCGCACGATGAGCGAGCCCATCACCTGAGCGCTTGGTCTGCTGAGCAGCCAATGCCACAAGCCTATGCTCGGTTACTACCCCCGGGAGAGAAATTTACTGAGCCCGCCATTGGCCGCGTGCTGACCCTGCCCAGCGCTCGCGCCCTAGGCCTGGGCAAAAAACTGGTTCAACAAGCCTTGACCCACGCGGCGCGTTTGTACCCAGGCCAAAAAGTTCGCATCGTCGCCCAAGCCCACTTGCTCGATTTCTACCGTGCCTTCAACTTTGAACCTGTCGGAGAACTTTTTTGGGAAGGTGCTATCGCTCACATCGAAATGCTGCTCAAGTCGCCGCTGTCGCCCTATACCCCTCGGAACTGAAGATGCTGGGTTGATGGGTTGTTTGGGGAATGGGGGTGCAAGACGTACATGGACGCCCCCGGTATGCCAAGCTCTCAATTCATGACGGCTCGAAGGAAAAGATTGCACCCGTACATTCGGTACTTTGAATGTGGCCTTTGGCCACTGTCCCTGATGGGATTT
>JANMEO010000159.1:0-7109 GCA_031376995.1 Burkholderiales bacterium | reverse complement strand
GGTTTAACCATCACCGATTAATGGAGCCCCTGGGTTACTTGCCACCGGCCGAGTTCGAAGCCAACTATCATCATCAATGCGCTGGTCAGGCCGCACCCGTCTGACTTAAACCAACCGGCCTCCGCGAAACCCGGGGCGGTTCACTCCCTTGGCCCTGAGCGAGGCTGAGCGGCAGTTGGTAATGGTCACTTTGGGCAGCGAACGCTTTGTCGACATGGCCCCTGCCAGTGTGCATGCTACGCTGCTTGATGAGGGCCGTTACCTGTGCTGCGTGCGCACCATGTACCGATTGCTCAAGGCCCACAGTGGTTGCGCAGACGCACCCACGATCGGCTTGGCATGCGAAACTCTCTTCGCCGCCGTAGTGGTAGGCGGCCAACCATCGATAGATGGTTGGCCGGTTTATCCCCAATCCGGGGATCACAGCCTCGGAACTCTCCCCAGCCTCGACTCGACGTACAGCATCGATCCGAATTTCCTCTAACGTCTGGTGTGAGCACCTTCGCGCATCGGTCATCTTCTTTGATTTAATGACCTCAATGATATGAGGCTTTACTTACGATTGCATTAATCCTAGAAACGGCAGTTGATCACTTTCTTCGGCAAGCAACCCCTGATGAATGCTGGCAATTTGACCCACGACAACCATCACCTTATGGGTAAGAGTGCTACGCACCCGAGTGAGCCGCGCTGTGGGCGCCCTGCCCGAGGGCGCAACAAGCCCATGCAGGGCGACGACGGATGAATCAAGGAGCCACCCCGGCTGAATAAGCTTGTTCATCGGCATGGTAGCTTGAGCGCACCATAGCGCCCACAGCGGCATGAGTGAAGCCCATCTTGTTGGCTTCTTGCTCAAACATCCGAAACTTGTCGGGCGGCACATAGCGCAGCACAGGCAAATGATGGGCGCTGGGTGCCAGATACTGACCCAAAGTGAGCATGTCAACTTGGTGCTCGCGCATGTCGCGCATCACTTGCAAAATTTCTTCATCGGTTTCACCCAGCCCGACCATGATGCCGCTTTTGGTGGGCACCCCTGGCACGCACTCTTTAAAGCGCTTGAGCAAGTTCAGGCTGTAAGCGTAGTCTGACCCTGGGCGCACGCTTTTGTACAAGCGAGGCACGGTTTCAAGATTGTGGTTCATCACATCAGGCGGCGCAGCCTTGAGAATATCAAGCGCACGATCCATGCGAGCGCGGAAATCGGGGGTCAAAATCTCAATGCGGGTTTCAGGACTCAGCGCCCGAACCTGCTCAATACATTGTTTGAAATGGCCAGCGCCGCCGTCACGCAGGTCATCCCGATCAACGCTGGTGATCACCACGTACTTTAGCTTCAAGGCCGCGATGGTTTTCGCCAGGTTGAGCGGCTCATCACTGTCTAGGGGGTCGGGTCGGCCATGACCCACATCGCAAAATGGGCAACGACGGGTGCACTTGTCGCCCATGATCATGAAGGTTGCCGTGCCTTTGCCAAAGCACTCGCCAATATTGGGGCAAGAAGCCTCTTCGCACACCGTGTGCAGTTTGTGTTCACGCAAAATCTGCTTGATCTCGTAAAACCGCGTGCTGGGCGAGCCCGCCTTGACACGAATCCAGTCTGGCTTTTTGAGGGTCTCAGCTGGAACGATTTTGATCGGGATGCGCGAGGTCTTGGCCTGCGATTTATGCTTGGCACTGACATCAAAGGTTTCAGTACTTTGCGTCTCACGGATCACGTGGTCGGTAGCCATAAAAAAACTTTCTGCAGGGAGACGAAGGGGTTGGGGCCAACAAGCACCCCCTCAGGGACTAAGGTGCAAGACCAACGTGTCAGCCAGGCGCTGTGCCACTTCGGTAGGATGGACATGGACGCCCAGTGTAGCCAAGTCGATGGCCTGCAATCCAGCATACCCGCAGGGGTTGATGCCCGAAAACGGCCGCAGATCCATGGCCACATTCAATGCGACGCCGTGATAGGCACAGTGGCGGCTGACTTTGATACCCAGGGCTGCAATTTTGCCCAAGCCCTCAAAAGCCACCCCACCTTGCTTCACACCCAGCCGATCTCGTGGCGCAGCCTGCTCTAAGGGCGCGTGGCTAAAGGGGTCATCCAGGCGCACGTAAATACCCGGAGCACCTGGCACTCTGTGGCCTGTCACCCCGAAGTGCTCAAGGGTTTTGAGCACGCTGTGTTCAAGGCGATAAACATACGCTTTGACAAAAATACCTAAGCGCTGGAGGTTAACCAGCGGATAGGCCACCACCTGCCCGGGCCCATGGTAGGTGACTTGCCCGCCCCGATTGGTCGGGACGACCGCGATATCTCTGGCATCCAACACATGCGCAGACTGCCCCGCCACCCCTTGGGTAAAAAGTGGGGGATGCTCACACATCCAGAGCTCATCCAGCGTTGAAGGACTGCGAGTTTCAGTGAATTCGCGCATAGCCTGCAGCGTAGGCAGGTAGCGAACCTGCCCCAACGACTTGACCTTGATTGACACCCACAACCTCTCAAAAAACCTGACGCACCAATGGATGCGTGCTCAAGGTGCGGTACAGCTCATCGAGCTGAATCCGGCTGGTCGCATGAATGGTCACAGTCACACTCAGGTATTTGTGCCCAGAGCTAGAGCGCGTTTCAATGTGCTCAGGACTGAGCGCTGGATCAAACTGCTGCGCGATATTGAACACCGCCTCAGTGAAACCGTCGACATTGATGCCAATCACCTTGATAGGAAATTGGCAGGGATACTCAATCAGTGATTGTTCGGGGGGGATGTCACGCATGGCGATCAACGAAGACAAATTTCATTTGATCCATAAGCGCATCGCATCCCACATGCGTCCAAAAAAGCTGGCCTGGGCAACAGACTCCATCGTGACCAAGGGCACTTCAGCCAACACCACGCCACTGGCATTGGTCACTCTGACGGTGCCCACACGCTGATCTTTGTCCAAGGGGGCGATCAAAGGATCGGTACGCTGCAACTGCGTTTGCAGTTTGCCACTGTCACCCCTGGGAACACTCACAACCACGGAGCGAGCGGCGCGCAAAGGCACCTCTTTGATCGCCCCTTTCCAGACTTCAGCCGTGGTGATGGACTTGTCGGTCTTGAGCAAGCTGATGGCATCAAAGGCTTGATAACCCCAGTTCAGCAGTTTCTGGCTCTCACCCGCACGGGACTCCATCGATGCTGCGTTGAGGACCACACTGAGCAAGCGCCTCTTGCCGTTGGGAAAGTCTCGCTCGGCGCTGGCAATCAAACAATAACCCGCAGCCTCGGTGAAGCCAGTTTTCATGCCGTCGACGGATGAGTCGCGTCGCAGCAGGAGGTTGCGATTGGCCTGGGAGATGTTGTTGAAAGTGAAATCTTTGATGGAGTAATAAGGGTAGTAATCTGGAAAATCACGGATGATGCGAGTCGCGATGAATGCCAAGTCGCGGGCTGTACTGACGTGGCCCGGCTCGGTCAGGCCCGTGACATTTTTGAACGTGGTATTTTTCAAGCCAAACGTCTGAGCTTGGCGGTTCATGGCGCTCACGAAGTCTTCGACGCTACCTCCGACGGCCTCGGCCAAGGCCACCGAGGCATCGTTGCCGCTTTGAATGATCATGCCACGCAGCAAATCTTCAACCTTGGGGCGCATGCTGGGATCAATGAACATCAGTGAGCCCCCACCCTTGCGCTCTTCCCAGGCCCGATTAGACACCGACACGGTTTGCGCAAGATTGATTTTTTTGTCTCGCAAAGCCGCAAACACCATATAAGCGGTCATCAGCTTGGTCAGTGAAGCCGGATCGGCTGGTGCGTCGGCATTGCGCTCACCCAATGTCTGATTGCTGGTCAAATCAAACAACACAAAGCTGCGAGCAGCGATTTCTGGGGGCTGGATGGACTGAGCTTGAATCAAGCCACTCAGACCACTCAGGCCCATACCGAACAGCAAAATCCAAACTCGTTTCATGACAACAGGTCTCTTAATAAGGAAGTAAGTGAAGCTGAGAGAAAGACGTTCCAACACCACGCTCAGGCACCGACAGGCAAACTCAATTGCTGACTGAGCACGCTTTTTAGCAGACCCAACTGGCCATGGAAAAAATGCCCCACCCCTGGGAACACCATCACGGGCAAATTTTGTGGGCGGGCCCAGTCCAAGGTTGCTGCCAAAGGAACAACGTCATCCACCTCACCGTGGACGACCAAAGTATTGGCGGGGACATCGGCCATTGTTTGCCGTTGGGTGGAGGGCCCCACCAGAACCAAACGCGCAGGCTGGTGCTCTTGAGGCAAAAGCGTGCGAGCTTGGGCTGCCACATAAGCCCCAAACGAGAAGCCCGCCAGCATTAGGGGGAGTTGAGGGTCATGTTTGGCGCAGATCACCGCCAAGGCATCGTCAACCTCACCGCGACCGTCATCCCACGCGCCTTCAGACTCGCCAACGCCTCGGTAATTAAAACGCACGCTGCACCAAGCCAGGTTCAAAAAAGCACGTGCAATGGTCTGTACCACCTTGTTATTCATCGTACCGCCATGCTGCGGATGGGGGTGGCAAATCACGACCATGCCCTGGGGCTTGCCTGGTGGAGCATCCAAGGCACATTCCAAGCTGCCAGCAGGTCCGACCACCCATTCACGAACAGTATTTGAATTCATGGATCGAGGATCATACTGAAAATCAGCGGCCTACATCGGCCGGGAGAAGCAAGCGCTCGACCACTTGTCCTTGTTTCAGGTGGGAGTCAATGATTTCATCAATGTCAGACTCATCCACAAAGGTGTACCAGGTGGCGTCGGGATAGACCACCGCCACGGGCCCCCCTGCACAGCGGTCCAGACAACCCGCCTTGTTGACTCGCACGCCGCCTGGGCCGCTCAAATGCTCAGCTTTGATGCGACTCTTGCAATGGTCAAACGCTGCCTGAGCGACATGCTGAGCGCAACAAGCTTCACCATTGGGGCGCTGATTTAAGCAGAAAAAAATATGCAGGCGATAGTAGCTCATCGGTCAATTTTATACCCCTCGCAACGGGAGCTGCTGGGTTTCTGCGTTGATGGGGTGCGATTCAAACTGATGTGAACGGCAGGCAGGCAGGCATTAAGCGGCCAGCTTGGTATGTTCTGCCCCATATGATTTCCACTGTCCATTGGCACGGTTGATTCGCAAGGCCAACATATGCTCGGCGTTTGCTGAGCGCCACCACGCACCCGGGAGCTTGAGTCACTGCTGCACGATGTAGCGATGCGCACTCTCTATTTCTCCCGAGCCCATCGATAGCTGACGCGCCACTGCCCCTTGATAGTCAAGCTGCTCTGGTCGATTGCTCAAGTATCGATGGCACCTCCGAACCGGAGCCTCGGCGTCCTCGACACCCGCGTCTTCAATGTGCGGCAGCAGGTCATGCAAAAACTCTTTGCTGCGCCCTGTTTTAAGCCGAATTTTTTGCTCATCGATCCACCCCTTCTGGCGTGCCAACTCTGTATGGATGGCTTTAGCCGCAGGTGTCAGGTACCGGTACTCGCACACATAAAAAAATCGAGCAGGTAGTGGCCCTGTGAACCAAATTGGTCTTCAACTTGGTCGGCGATCCACTGTGCCCCATCACCTACACCATGAACATAGGTTCGACTATCCAGGCCGACGCTTTTGGCACACTCCAGCAGCTCGACTCCGGCCACCTCAACATCGCCCTGCAGGGTGCCGCCAAAGCTCAATGATTTACTTCCCTTCGCGTGCGCCAGACAAATATTGGCTTCCTTCCAGGACAGATTTTTGCCTTTGCGCTGGTCGCTCTGCGTCGCATCTGGCTCCATGATGGGCACCATACCGCCATCCATCTCCACAATGATGTGCTCTGCACTACTGGGCAACTTCGATGCGTTAGTCGGTCTCTGCGCCGCATTTTCGAATATCTTACGGGCGGGCCCCTCGGTCATACGCCTTATGGTGCTTTCGCCTAAAACAATTCCGTAATGCTCTACCAGCTTGTCCGTCACCTGGGCAAATGCCTGATCAGCCCCAAAGTCCGTGATTACGCGCTTTAGCGCGCTTTAGCGCGCTTGAACAACCACGATTGTCATCCTTGGCGCTTTGCACGAAGGCCGCACGCGTTTGGTTTGCTCTCGGTATTGCCAGCAATTCTCAATTCAAAACTCAATAGCGACCCATCGCTCTGGAAAAGTACAACTCACAGGATTTTTTTGCTTAATTTTCAAGCAGAACCAGCTTGTTACTGCTCAAAAATTGGCCAACACAGCCCTCAAAAGTTTGAACCTAGAAACGGCAGTTGAACGTGCTCGAGTAGGCTGCGATGTGGGTGTTTGGCAAGGGTGCAGCAGGGCTTTGCGGACAGCTTGCTGTCCGCCTGCGCAACAACCCGCGCTTGCAAGCGCGGGTGCGCCCTGCAAGGGCGACGACGTGATGGGCTCATGCCCACAAGGAGGAGCAACGCCGCCAGACGCCCACAGCGCGGCTCACTCGGGTGCGTAGCGCTCTCACCCACAAGGTGAAGGCATTCGTGGGCCCAAATATCAGTATTCATCAGGGTTTTCTCGCGGATGAAAACGGTCAACTGCCGTTTCTAGGATTATCAACGCTGCGGTTGATCAAAGAAGCTGATTGAAGTGCAGTGAGAACTTGGCACTGTCCAACAATTTAGCAAACTCGCACCGCCTTTAAAAGGGCTGTAGATAAAGCCGTCGTTAATTGATGACACGCCCTAGAATACGGCACTGACAATTTGGATAAAAACTCTATAACGATGTCTCGGAACGTCCAGGATAGCGCCCCGCGACCACGCTCATCAGGTAAGCGATGGCCATAAAGGGCCAAAGCCAACCCACCCACTGGGCGGCACCATGAAAACGAATGAAGCGACCTTGCTCCCAACTTTGCAAGTTGAGCGCAAAGTAGGGATCGCTGGGTGCTTGACTGACCAAGACCACCGAGGCTGCCAAAACCATCAAGCCTAGCGCAGCAACTGTGCGGCGTGAGGCCCACGAAAACAAGAAGGCCAGCCCAGTGGCTGCACAGATGGCCCACCAGGCCAGTGGCTTTGCCCAAGTCCAGGCGTGCTCGGGCCCGAAGCTTAATGCACTGGACAACGAAGTGGTCAGGGCCGCTGTAAT
>JANMEO010000148.1:0-4007 GCA_031376995.1 Burkholderiales bacterium | reverse complement strand
CCCCCCCCCCCCCCCGGGGCTGGTGGCAGGCACCCCTGAGGCCGTGGCAGCCTGCTCGACCAGCCACACCGGGCGTTATTTGGCCAAGCTGCTCAGCGCTCAAGCTCAATGAAAATGGCAGCCAATCGGCCATAAAAAAAGCCGGTGCAAAGCACCGGCTTTTCAAAACCACAGAGAGATCGATCGAGAAAGTAAAACTTTAGATTTTGGTCAGGTGAGCGTTGACGAGCTTGGTCATCTCGAACATGTCGCACTGAGCCTTGTTAAAGATTTCTTTCAGTTTTGCATCGGCATTGATCAAGCGCCGATTCTTTGCGTCCTGCAGGTTGTGGGCTTTGATGTACTCCCACATTTTGGCTGTCACTTGTGTGCCAGGCAAGGGGGCTGACCCAACGATTGCAGCCAGCTGGGGGCTGGGTTGCTTGGGCGCCATGAAAGCGGCATTAGGTGCTCGCTTTGCTGCAGGTGCTGCCGTTTTGGCAGTCGAGGTTTTCGCAGGGGCAGCCTTTTTTGCAGGGGCTGTTTTTTTGGCCGGGGTGGCCTTCTTCGCAGTTGCCATTTAAATTTACTCCATCAAATAGTGGTTGATGTGCTGGGCTGGGTGAGAGCCACATGGACTCTCTGTTCTCTCATGCACCATGCGCAGCGAATGGTACTGCGTGTGCCCTCTCTTGAGAAGGCATCTTCACAGCAGAAGTGTGCTTTCTTTCAATTGAAGGTGTTGATGTGTCGTAGCCTAGCCTCATTTCAGGCCACAACGGGTGCCGCAGGCTTGCTGTTGGGGCCGCTTTGGCGCACAAGGCTTCGATCAATTCGTGGCCTGCGTCAGCACTTGAGCCGCAGCATTAACAACCGCTGCAATGCGCCCGATGTCGCGCAGTTGCTGGGTACTCAAGCCTTCTTTCTTGAGCAACTCAGAGTGAGAGCTGATGCAAAAGTGACACTTGCCGATGATCGAGGCAGACAAGGCAAACGCTTCAAACTGCTTCTTCTCTACCCCCCCTGAGGTGGCATAGGCATTCATGCGCAGTTCAGCACGCAGGGTCTTGAGCTCGTCATCGGCGGCCATCTCAACAAACGGATACCAAATGTTGTTCATTCCCATCAAGGCTGCAGCAGTCAGGGCCGCTTGTGCCATTTGGGGGCTGAGCTGCGCACTGAAGGCATCAACCAACACCTTGCTCTTGGCCGCAAATGCAGCAGCCAAGGCCGCGCCCAAAGCATCTTCGGCGGGCAAGCTCGAACGTGCAATCACGCCATCCAAATTCAAACGAATGTCTTTGGCATAGTCAGGAATCAAGTCTTTCAAGGCTTGCAGAAATTCCATAAAGGCTCCCAAGTCAAGGGTGTAGCGAAGATGAATCAGCCCGGCACTGACAGGCCCGGGCCTGAGTTCGTGCTCTGGACTTAAAGGGTGCCACCGCCGACCGTGCGGTTGCAGGGGCATAGCTCATCGGTTTGCAAGCCGTCGAGCAAGCGCAAAATTTCTTCAGGGCTGCGGCCGACGTTGAGATTGTTCACGCTCACGTGCTGAATGACGTTGTCAGGGTCAACAATAAAGGTGGCACGCAAAGCCACGCCAGCAGTCTTGTCACGCACGCCAAGCTGGTCAACAAGTGAACCCGTGACGTCTGCAAAACTGTAGTGGCCGAGTTTGTCGAGGTCTTTGTGCTCACGGCGCCAGCCCAGCTTGGCAAACTCATTGTCTGTTGAGCCCCCCAACAACACTGCATCACGCTCAGCGAATTGCTTGCTGAGCTTGTCAAAGCCAACAATTTCAGTGGGGCAGACAAAAGTAAAGTCTTTGGGGTAAAAATAAATGACTTTCCATTTGCCTGAGAAGCTTTTCTCGGTAATCGCCTCAAAGGCTGAAACGCCGTTCTCTTCATGCTGATTGAACCCTGGTTTCACGCCAACTACGCTGAATGCTTCAATTTTTTCGCCAACGGTTTTCATGGTTTTCTCCTGAGGGTAGTGGGAACATTAATGCCGATTGAGTTTGAACTGCAGCACTCAAACACACGACAGAGTGACATTATGAAAGCTCTGGCGCAGGCTTGTGATTTGAAATCGCTAAGACAGTCATAGCTGCAGCCTGTTGTGGGCCCAACACTGGGCTGAACCCGGCACCGCGCCTTCTAAGTGCCGAGTGGCCGAGCGGCACATCGGGCAAGCGCAGTATGCTTGGCCTTATGAAAATATTGACGCGTTGGTTTTTGCTGGCCTCGGCTTTGTTGCTTGTTGCAAGGCTGTACCCAGGGGTTCAGGTGTCGAGTTTTGGCGCTGCCTTGATGGCTGCAGCAGGACTGGGGTTGCTCAACACCGTGCTGCGGCCTGTACTGATTTTGCTGACCTTGCCTGTGACCGTGTTGACATTGGGTTTGTTTTTGTTTTTCATCAATGCGGCCATGTTCTGGATCACAGCCCACGTTCTATCAGGCTTCACCGTAACCAGCTTTAGTGCAGCTCTTTTGGGCTCGCTGATCTACAGCGTTTGCAGCTTGCTGATTGACGTTGCGGTAGAGCGGGTTTTTGCACCCAAAGGTGCTCAAAGCTAACGATGGGTTCAATGGGTTGGTCACCATTTTGAACCGGTGCGCAGCAGGTCCTGTCGTTGAAGGCAGAAATGAATCGCGCGCTCGACTTTGCAAGGCCGGCGCTGTGCACCGGGTTCGGCAGCGTACTGACGAAAGAGGGAGCAGCCCTTACGATTCATCACCTCACCCCTGGGGCAGTGCACCTATGAACCACTCACACATTGCTTTCTGCATTGCCATCGCTCAGCTCACGGGGCGTGCGAGAGCCTACAGGTTCAACCACCCCGCGACCTGCTTCAGTGGGGTCGCGGGGCGGATAGATTACCGAGTCGAAGCCTCCTTTTCCGGCTTTGATGAATTGATCGGTGGCAATATCGCGACCTTTCCAGGGGGGGGTGAGCCCTCGGCAGTGAAGTCGGACTTCTGCTGCGCCAGCGACTTCGCGACGGGCACGGGGGTGACGACAGAGTTGTTCATGTCGATGACTTTCACTTTGAGAAGGAACGTTACTTTTAGGGTGGCCCGTGAACACCGTCTGTCTCTCAGCGCACACGGCAGGGTCCACGGCAACCACGCCAGGCCCTCGTTCGGGCGCTGGATGCCAAGCTTGGCTTCTCACCCTGATTGCGAGTCGACAGCCAGGGAGCGGTGCCCCTCACTGCGCTTTGGCCCCCGGCGAAAGTCCCAGACTCAAAGCCAGACATTGGAGCTGCCATGATCAAGAAAGCGCGCATCACAGGAGTGGTCGAATACCGCGAGGGGGACGGTACCAACATCAAGATTCGGCCCGGGTGCTGCGAGGTCGATGAGACTGCGCAGGACGCAACGATCAGCTGGACAGATGGCGATTCACGTGGCTCGGCGGCCTTGACGATTGCCGATTACCGCCGCTACCTCGTGAGTGGGGCGATTGAGCTCGATGAGATGAAGGCCTCCAGGGCGCTTGAATCGATGGCTGCAGACCCCTATGGCTGAATCAACCTAGAAACGACAGTTGAACGTGGCCGATTGGGCTTATGTCCACAAGGATGAGCAACGCCGCCAGGCGCCCACAGCGCGACTCACTCGGGGGCGTAGCGCTCTCACCCACAAGGTGAGGGCTTTTGTGAGCCAAAAATGTCAGTATCCTTCAGGGTTTCCTCGCGGATAAAAGCGGTCAGCTGCCGTTTCTAGGTTCAATGGCGGTCTGTCAAAATTTCAACACCCACGCCTCGATAACCAATGAAGCGGCAGGTCCGGTCAAACATCGGCTGCCCGCTCACGCGGAACCGCTGGAGTGCCCCGTTGGCTTGGTGGCGGCTGAACAGAAAATCAAGAAATGGCTCTCGCGCCGCAATGCGCGCGCGCAAGATCGAGCGCTCAGTTTCGTTCCAGCCGACCTGGTTGACGTCTTCCGATGCGCTGCCGGTCAAGGTATCCACCTGGATGCCCAACATTTCAAGCACTGGCCCCGACACTTTCGTGAAGGCC
>JANMEO010000135.1:0-11352 GCA_031376995.1 Burkholderiales bacterium | reverse complement strand
CCCCCCCCCCCCGCCCCCCCCCCCCCCCCCCCCCCCCCCCCCCCCCCCCCGCCCCACCACCGCCCCCCCCCCCCCCCCCCCCCCCCCGCGGGCGCCCGCCCCCCCCCCGGCCGCCCCCAAAATGCTCGAGTTTGACTCATGGGGTCTTTGGGCTCACGGTAGACAATCGCACTTCGTTTGGGAAGTTCTAACGCAGCAGTGGGTTTTTTCAGTGAGTTAACATTTTTCTCATGATTTATGTCCAAGCAATTTGACAAGTTTGTAGGCTCACACAGCTTGTGGCCTGGCTTTGTATTGATCGTTACCTTGTTATTGGGTCTTGGGGTATTGGCGTTACTTGAATTGGCTCTGGGGGGTGTCATACCGGGATTGGTGCAGTTAAAAGCACTCTTGACCTCGCCAGATGCGCAGCCAGCGACTCACGCGTCGGTTCAAAAAATCCTCAACCAGCTACATGACCAGGTCTGGATCATGGCTGTTTCAATGTGCGCGTTGGTCGCCATTGCCGCTGGATTGATCGCCCACTGGATGGGGGTGGCTCAACGAGAGCGTCGCACCAGAGCGGTAGCCGATGACTTGCGGGTTCAAGCGCAAGCTGCGCAGCGTGAAGCGGTGGCCGCAAGCCAAGACAAGGCCAAGTTTTTAGGCATGTTAAGTCATGAGTTGCTGACTCCGCTGCAAACCATGCTCAGCACGCTCGGGTTGATCGAGAGTCGGGGAGGCGTTGACCTGTCTGATCCAACCTTCATTCGCCTGAAAGAGAGCAGTCGAGTTTTGCACACCCGCATGAGTGATCTGGTTGATTTTGCCAAGCTCTCGGTGGGGCGATTAGAGCTGCGTGTTCGTTCATTCACGCCCATGCGGCTGCTGACAATGTTGGTTGATGACTACGCTCAGGCCCTGCAAGACAAAGGTCTTGATTTGCATTGGGAGCCGGCCCCTGAATTGAGTCAGCGTGTTTTTTCTGATCCGACCCGTATTCGCCAAATTCTTGAGAATATTCTTTCCAACGCCATCAAATATACCGAGCGCGGAGGCATCACTTTGCAGGCAGATCTCAAAGGCAATGTGTTTCGCGTTGAGTTTGCTGATTCGGGTGTTGGCATTGCGCCTGAGCATTTGGCGCAAGTTTTTGATCCCTTTTACCGGGTCAAAGATTCGGCCCACTTGGCGGTGGGTAGCGGGTTGGGATTGGCCGTTGTGCGCAGTTTGATTGAGATGCTGCACGGTCGCATTGAGCTCCACAGTGAGGTGGGTCAGGGGTTGCGTTTTTTGGTTGAGCTCCCAGTGAGTTTGAGCATGGGGGGCAACTTTCCAACCTTGCCAACCTTGCCAAGCAAGGGCGAGCGCCAACCCGTTTTGGTGGTTGACGATGACCCAGGCATTCGTCACTCGATCGCTGATATTGTGCGTGCCCAGGGCCATGACGCCGTGGAGGTCTCGAATGGGCGAACGGCTTTGCAAGAGCTTCAGGCTAGGGCATTTCTTGCGGTTTTTTGTGATGTTCAGTTGCCTGATATCTCTGGCATTGATGTGGCTGAAAAAGTTCGCAAAGAATCAGGCCCCAACGTGGCCACTTACCTGGTTCGAATGACAGCGTTTCATGAGCCAGATGCCTGTGCCTCAACGTTGTTTGATATCCAGCTCGATAAGCCGCTAGACGCTCAACAAGTCAGTGAGGTTCTCAGTGCTGCACAGGCAGCCCGTGTACCGCCGATCACTCAGTGGTAGCTGGGTTGTCTATACCACTCGGAACTGAAGATGCCGGATCGCTGAGCCGTTTTGAAAACAGATCTGCGGCGTTGTCAATGCTTACGATACCAAATGGTATCGCTATGCTTTACGCCTTGCGTCTCTATTCTCAAAACGACCCATCGACCCAGCATCTTCAGTTCCGAGGGGTATATGTTTTAATTTACAGGGGCATCTTTAGCTAGGGTTCAATCCACTGGTCTTTAAGTCGCGCCGCAAATGTGCTAGCAGCACAGCGGCTCTGAACTTCTTCTCAATGATCCCGACTCGGTGGTGCTCGCAAAATGGGATGAGTATTTGCTCAGCGTTGGCTTGCAGTGCCATGGCGCCTGTGGTCACCACAATGGGTGCCATTTTTTGCTGATCTCGGACTTGACGGATACAGGTTTCTGCCGTTGCACCACCGCCCAAAAGCCAATCAATCACATAGGCGTCATATTGTTTCAGTTGCAGGGCGCTCAGTAATTCTTCGGGCCGGTAAAATTTTTGGACATCAACACCACCCAGCGCCATCAGATCCTCTGCCAAGGCATCTGCCGCTAGCTTGTCGTCTTCTAGCAGCGCTATTTTTAAGCGAGGCATGGCACTGAAGCTGAGTTTGCGAATGCTGTGCCGGGGGATATTGAGAGGTTCTGTGCCCCCTGTATAGACAGTCCACTGACCACTGAGGTTCAAGGCGACCAGGTCGCAGCTATCGCCAAGACCCAGGGGGGGGCCCAGAAGCAAGGTGGCGCTGGTCGGCATGCCGCTGATCATCACTTGAGCTTTGATGGCTTCATCGCTTGGCGGTGCCGTTGCGTCACTGTCCCCTAACAGATCTTCAACGCGACCGCGCCATTGCTCGGCAATGGCGCGCAATTCAGCCGCTGACCATCCGCCATTTTTGAATTTGCGGTGAATGGTGCTGCGAGCCACGCCAAGGAAGGTGCTCAATTCTGAGCCTTGCTTGTGGATGGCAACGCCACGTTTGCTGAGCAACTCTCGCACCCGCTGCGAAACTTGATCATCCTCATCCTCCGAAAATTCGGCATGAAGGTGGGGCGATGCATCAGAAAAGGAATTCATTGGGGAGTTGTTATCTGTTGTTGCGGGCGAATTTTGATCTTTTTTTGCAACGAAGTAGGCGGGTAATCAGCGATCATTGCAAAAAAATCATTGCAAATTGCCAATTGGTTGCGTTATAGTGGCGCAAGGCAACAAAAAAGAAAAATGCAATGAAATTAGCGAAGCATCTTTAAATTGTTGCAAAAATGATTTAATTTTTTTACACAGAGACCACTATGACAGACCCTACAGGTACAGCCATTCGCACAGACCAAAAGCTATTGAACGAAGAATTGATCGCCAGCATTGTGGAAGTGGCGGCGATCAATGTTCAACACTGTGCCGACCTTTTTGAATTGCCCTGCTCGGTTGTCAAACGCATTCGTGACATGGCCCAAAGCCCATCGAGCCCGATGGATGATCGGGACATGTTGCTTGACTTGGCCATGACCCCCGCCCCTCTTTGGTGCTTTTCATTGACAGTGGCCGATGTGCGTCGAATGTTGTCTGGGACCATGCCCATGTTCGCTGCGGAGTTAGAGCCCTATCGTCACATCGTGGTACGTTTGAACAGGCTTGTGGTGAGTATGTTGGTGCGTTATGCCAGCGAGCCCACTCAGGCCGCCTTGGTTTGCGGAGTGAGCAACGCTGGATTGTTTCACTTGGTGCAGGAGGCTGCGTGCGCAAGCTTGTTCGATGTGGCGGGTAATTCTGGCCGCCCATTGATTGAAGCCCGTCTGAGTCATGCCTTGCTGGACCGATTTTTTATGACCAGCGATGGCCAAACAGCAGATCCGACGCTGCGTGCCTTGGTGGCCATGTTATCGGTGAGTGCGTCTGAGTTCTCAGTTTTAGCGCGTGATGAGCAGGCTCAGGCGTTGCAGCGGCTTACCCCATTGGGGTTGTCCAAGCATCAATCCACACCCAATCCCAAGCGCAGCGGTAAGGCGCCTTCCATTTTGCTCAATCCTGTTGATGGAAAATTGGTGGTGCAGATGCTCGCCCACCGCGTCAAGCCTTGTGATATTGAGCGTTGTTTGCCAGACTGCGGAGCGCGAGCATTGCAGATTGAGCGTTTACAGGCCGTTCTCTACCCAAAAATCAAAGATGCGCGAGATGCCCAGCAAGTTTGGGCCAGTGCAACGCGCCGTATGCATGCCACAGTGGTGCTGCTCAAACAGCGGGCGCTGATTGGATTGGGTGTAGATCCGCTGCGTGCTCTTGTTGAGGCATTTGACTTTCATGTGCGCCATCATGCTGGCGATGCGGTACTCAGCTTGCCCAGGCTCATGAAAGACGTCTTTACCCCGATGCAGGTTGAGGATGCCATTCGGTTCAACCATTGCAAGGAGTGTGGCGTTGTTTACCTTTCGAACGACCATCGCATAGGACCATTGGACTGCCCAACCTGCTGCATGGTGTATCGCAAAAAATTGGGACATCAGCGGCGCTGGAAAAACTACCTTCAGTCTGTTCAGCGGGACCAATGGGTCGCGGCTGCTTGAGACCCGCATGATCCACCAAGGTTGAATGGGTTCTTTCAGCTCTAAGGGGTTGCCTTGATGGACGATTAAGTCTGTTGATCTACGGGATTTTGTATGACGCACTTTGGCATTCACAGTGAGCTCCGCCTAGGGACATTGGCTTATTGGGGATCGCCCACACCGCAGAGCATGATTGTGTATTTCAGTGTTGATCAAGTCTGGGTGAGGGTCCCTGTTCCTGAGGTTACGCCGTCAAGTTGGCGTGATGCGTGGCGGCGGCTTTGGGGTCAGGACCTTTTGGCGCGCTGGCTCATGGTTGGCATGGGGGTTGCGGTATTGTGTGTTGGTCTGGGGCTCTACGGGCTGCTGCAAAGAGACCCGACAGCTGTCTCGCTCAAACTGGTTGCAGGGCTCAGTGGCCACTTCAAACGGTCCATCGTCGAGTGGGCCTGAGCCATGGGCCTCAAACTTTTGAAGGGTTACAAAGCAGTATGTACAGGCTTGATCTGAGTTTGGATATTCCGGGCGCTCCAGTGGTGTGTCGTTCTCGTTCAAGGCCATCCCATGCCCTACGGATGCCCGTCACCACAGTCGTTGAAGACAGTATCGACGTCAGTTTGCATTCAGCGCCAATGAGCACTTCCCCTTCGAGGGCCAGGCTGGATGAGTATGGCTTGGGGCTGCGGAGGGCTGACGATGCGCTGGTGCGCCAAAGTGTCACTGAAGCTTTGAGTCAGGCAGACCCCGGGCAAACCACGGTTGTGCCTGCAGCCGCAGCCATGAGTGGTGAGTTGACTTGCCGTGCCATTCAAATTCAGGGGGAGTTGTCGGGCAGTGTCACAGCCTCAGGCTTGGTCTATATACAAAGAGATGCTGTGTTGATCGGTCCGGTTAAAAGCTCTGAGATGGTGATCTTGGCGGGCACGGTGCTGGTGCAGCCCACTGCAATGGCCATTCGCTGCACAGGTCTGGTGGTTTTGGCACAGTCTGCCCGTGTCATCGGACACATTCAATGCGGCTCGATAGCCATTTTTGAGGGGGCTTGTTTGGTCGGCACCGTACAGGCGCTGAGCGCCTGAGGCTGACCAAGCCAAGCCGGTTCAGGTTCAGGCTCTTAAATTCAAGCCCCCAGCGGCACGTCGACCCGCGTGACCTAGGCCGACCTGCATACCCTGCACGCAGTATTTGTTTTTAAGATCACTGATCATTTGGTGCAGGGTTTGCGCGTCAGTGATTTTGGCGGCGTGCTTGGCCAAAACCAGGCCAGCCAAATCGAGCAGTTTCGCGTTCAGTGTTTCAGAGCCTTTGACCATCAGCGTTTTGACCGCCACAGCGGGCGAACCCGTCACGCTGTGGGTCATCGCTTGTTCGGCAACATTGGCAATATGGATCTGGCCCGCCCGGATCAGCTCTGTGTAGGGCTCATGGCCTAGGGATGCGCGACACAACAGTTCAGTCGCAGCTTTAGAACCGCAAAAACGGTGGGCTATTGACGTGACCCAATGATCATCGCCTTCGAGTTGAATTTCTGTTTTTCGCAAGCGGGCCAGGACACCCAGAAAATTGCTGGCTGCCTCAAAATCAAAGCTCTCGCCGCGCAGGTCATTGGCCAGGGTTTTGACATGGCTGACGCATTCGCCCATCTGTCGCTCATTCTGCGCCTTAAACACTTTGCTGACCAAGGCAAAGCGCTGCAGGCGCGGGCTTTCTGGGGCTCGCTCAGCAGCTTGGGCCAGGTTGTCGTAGGCGCGATTGAACCCTTTGGTGTCTCGTTTATCAAAGTGCAGCAAGCAAAGTAACAGCAGCGTCTGAAAGTCGAACATCTTCGAAGTGATACCCGCTCGCACGCAGCGCTCAAGGGTGTCGATGGCTTCATCCGCAAGGCCACTGTAATACGCCAGCATGCCCTGTTTTTGAAGGCGGGTAATACTGTGAGGGGTCAATTGCAGGGCGTTGCGATAGGTTTCAAGGGCGCCAGCCAGGTCCCCCTGTTCCAGTTGCACGCGGCCCATCACATCGTGGGCGTCAGCATAAGTGGGGTGTTCAGAGAGCAGTGACTCTAAGGTACGTTTGGCCTGAGGCAACTGACCTTGGTCACACTCGATGCGGGCAATGCCCAGTTTGGCCCAAGGTAGCGCCTTGGTGGACTGCACGGCCGAGTAAAGGGTTCGTGCCATATCGTGCTGACCCATGCGGATGTAGAGCTCTGCACCGATGCGTGCTGCATAAAGCCAATATTCTCCACGGCTTGTGAAGCGCGCTGAACATAAGTTGGCCGCCGTGAGAAAGTCCGATTTGGTGATTGCTTCAAAAATGCTGCTTAAAATTCGCTTGCGATGGCGCGCTTGCATCAAGCGTTCTTCCAGGGTTGCGGCGGTGTGGGGCTTGAGCAGGTAGCTGTCAAGAGCCGCCTCAGCTGCTTCGGCGACCATGGCGTAAGACGCTTCGCCAGTGATCATGATGAAGACCGTTGAGTAAGGTAGAAGTTGGGCGCGGCGCAGCTCGTCCAGCAAATCTTGGCCAGAAATTGGTGAATTGTCAAAATGGTAGTCGCACAAAACAATGTCGTATTCGCGTCCCTCAAGCGCTTTTCGGCCATCGAGTACACGGCTGGTTTGCATGATGTTGACGACCCCCATCTGGCGCAGCATGTCAGCCAAAATGCTGCGCGATGTGGGATTGCTGTCGATGATCAGCGCCTGGCACTCATGAACGTCGGGATAGATTTGGCGAGTCATGGCTGACCTCTCACTTCAAAGTGGTTATTGCGCATGCTTGATTGGGGCGCTCTGGGGCATTTGTCTGAAGTTGGCCGCTGTTTCAGTTGGCCCCCACAAGTTAAAGGGTGGTGAGCGCAGCATGATCAATGTCCATGAGGGTTTCCTTGCGGATTGAATCCCTCAACTGCCCTTTAGGGGGCTTAGTTGGGGCGATTTAGCCTTCCCACCTTGGGCATGTGCCCATTACATGGTCAGATATCGGCACTGAGCCAGCGAGCTTGAGACTTCGCTGGCTGCTCCCCCTCCCTAAATGACAACATCCCTGTCAAGGATCCAAATGGGTATGCGTCGGCATCGCCCAGGCTTGAATCAGACCTCAGTGGTCAGCCAAGCACTCAGATGAGAACCTGACGACTTCATCGCTGATCAAACCATCAATCCCCCATGATTGGAGGCGCTTGACTTGCGCCATGGTGTTGACTGTGAAGGCCAGCACACGCAGGCCCAAGGCGTGGGCTTGACTGATAAAGTTGGCGTCCAGTGCTTGGCAGTTCACCACCAAAGCCACACAACCCAAAGATTGAGCCTGGATCAAGCTGTCTTGGTACAAGTCGTCAAGCAGCAGAGCGCGTGGCCAAGTTGTTCTAGATTCAGCGGCTCCCTGGAGGGCCTCAGGTTCGAAAGAGCTCAGCAAAGGGGGCCTCAAGCTTGCGGGCCAGTGATGACTGAGCCAGCTGGCGATGCACATTCCTGTGTGGCGCCCCTGCCCTGGGCAAGGTTTGAGTTCGAGGTTCAATGCGCTGTCATTGGCTGCGCAAAAAGCAACTACGCTGGACAAGCTGGCTGGCGGCTCCCCAGCAAACTGTGGGCTGAACCAGCGGCCCGCATCCAAGCGAGACAAGTCTTCCCAGAGCCAATTTTGTGCAGCACCTTGAGCGTTGGTGGTCCGATCTAAAGTGTCATCGTGCAACAGGTAAGCCACATCATCGGCACTGAGTTTGACGTCGCATTCGAAACCTTGGAATCCATGACTAGATGCCAGCCGAAAGGCTGCCAGCGTATTTTCAGGGGCATGAGTGCCCGCTCCGCGGTGTGCAAACCAAAATGGGTAAGGCCATTTGGACATAGGCTGCTCCAAAAGTGGGGGCTCAATTTTGAATTGTTTCGTGCTTGGGGAAACCCCATGAAATGGCTGGAATCTGCTTGGCTTCTAAATTGAGGGGTAAGGTAGGATGTAAGCAAAGCGCCCATTCGCTCACGTGGTTTTTGATCTATGAATGCACCCATCCAATTTACTCCCATTGACGAAACCCTGACCCCAGCTCATTCTCCGCGATTGCGTGAAATCCCATACAACTACACATCTTTTTCTGATCGTGAAATCGTGATTCGACTCTTGGGCACTCGGGCCTGGGAGATTTTGTGTCAACTGCGTCAAGAGCGTCAAACTGGCCGCTCGGCACGCATGCTTTATGAGGTTTTGGGTGATATTTGGGTGGTCCAGCGCAACCCTTACCTCCAAGACGACCTCCTTGATAACTCCAAACGTCGCCATTTATTGATCGATGCCCTGCATCATCGTTTGATGGAGGTTGAGCGCCGCCGCACCCCGCAAACAGATGTTCAGCGTGATGCACACGTGGGTGAATTGGTGGTGGCGGCCCGTGCCGCGGTTAGCCGTTTTTCGTCACATTTCGACATTCAGGCAGAGTTGCGTCGGCGCGCTTTGCGCGTGTTGGGTAAACACACCCCCAAAGACAACATCAAGTTTGATGGTCTGAGCCGGGTTTCCCATGTGACGGACGCCACGGACTGGCGGGTTGAGTACCCATTCGTTGTTTTAACCCCCGACTCCGAAGCTGAAATGGCCTTGATGGTCAAAGCTTGCATCGAGCTCGATTTGACGATCATTCCTCGGGGTGGCGGTACCGGCTACACCGGAGGAGCCATCCCCTTGACCTGGCGCAGTGCGGTCATTAACACCGAAAAGCTTGAGGGACTCAGTGGTGTCGAACAAGTTCAGCTCCCCGGTGTCGAGGGTTGGGTCCCCACCGTTTGGAGCGAGGCGGGGGTTGTGACCCAACGCGTCACTGATGTGGCGGAGAAGGCTGGGTTTGTGTTTGCTGTTGACCCTACATCTGCTGAAGCGAGTTGTATTGGCGGCAATGTGGCCATGAACGCAGGCGGCAAGAAAGCTGTGCTTTGGGGCACTGCGCTGGATAATTTGGCCTCTTGGCGAATGGTCACCCCCGAGGCCAAGTGGCTCGAGGTGGTTCGTCTCAATCACAATCTCGGCAAAATTCATGATGTGGAAGTGGCCAGCTTTGAGTTGCGCTACTTTGATGCCAGCGGAAAAATCCTTGAGCGCACGCAAAGGCTGGATATTCCTGCGCGCACATTCCGAAAAGAGGGCTTGGGCAAAGACGTCACTGACAAGTTTCTTGCGGGCTTGCCTGGCATTCAAAAAGAGGGGTGTGACGGTCTGATTACCAGCGCTCGATGGATTCTTCACAAAATGCCTGCGCACACTCGCACGGTATGTTTAGAGTTCTTCGGTAACGCCAAGGATGCCGTGCCTAGCATTGTGGATATCAAAGATTTTATGTTTGCTCAAGCCAAGCATGGGCATGCCGTGCTCGCAGGACTGGAGCATCTTGATGACCGCTATCTCAAAGCCGTTGGCTACGCAACAAAAAGTAAACGCGGTGGGGTTGGTTTGCCCAAAATGGTGCTCATTGGTGACATCGCTGGCGATGACGCTGATGATGTCGCCCGTGCAGCCAGTGAAGTCGTCAGGCTGGCCAACAGCCGCGGGGGTGAGGGCTTTGTGGCTGTCAGCCCTGAGGCCCGAAAGAAATTTTGGCTCGACCGCAAGCGTACAGCAGCCATCAGCAAACACACGAATGCTTTCAAGGTCAATGAGGACGTGGTGATCCCTCTGCCGCGAATGGGTGAATACACCGAGGGCATTGAACGGATCAACATCGAGCTGAGTTTGCGAAATAAACTCGAGCTGGTCCAGGCGCTTGAAAATTTTCTCACCCAAGGAAATTTACCCTTAGGCAAAGGCGATGACGCCAACGAGATTCCTTCGGCTGAGCTGCTGGCTGACAGCGTACAAACAGCTTTACAGGTGCTGCGTGAAGTCAGGCAATTGTGGTCCTACTGGCTGGCTCACTTGGATACCCTTGCTGCGCAGCGGCCCTTCATTGAGGGCTCGGCCGCATTGCAGGCACTTGAATCTGTCGAAAGCTCCCGAACCCTGTTCGAGCAACTCCAAGATCACACCCTTCGCGCGTCCTGGAAGATCCAAATCCGAGTGCGGTTGAAAGACATTTTTGGGGGGGCTGCGCTCAATCCTATTTTTGAGGCCTGTCAAAAGATTCACAAAGACATCTTGCGTGGCAAGGTTTGGGTCGCTCTTCACATGCATGCTGGTGATGGCAATGTTCACACCAACATCCCCGTTAACTCAGACAACTACGCCATGTTGCAAACAGCCCATGAAGCGGTCGTACGCATCATGGCATTGGCTCGCAGTCTTGATGGCGTGATCTCCGGTGAGCATGGCATTGGCATTACAAAATTAGAGTTCTTAAGTGATGCTGAGCTGGCCGATTTCACAGCCTATAAGCAACGGGTTGATCCTGAGGGGCATTTCAACAAGGGCAAGTTGCTTCGTCACACGTCTTTTGATGGGCAGCTGATCAAGGCTGACTTGACCAACGCTTATACGCCCAGTTTTGGCCTCATGGGGCACGAGTCGCTGATCATGCAGCAAAGCGACATTGGCGCCATAGCCGGGTCCATCAAAGATTGCCTGCGTTGCGGTAAGTGCAAGCCTGTATGCGCCACCCATGTACCTCGCGCCAATTTGCTTTATAGCCCACGCAACAAAATTTTGGCCACCTCGTTGTTGGTGGAGGCTTTCCTTTATGAAGAGCAAACTCGTCGGGGGGTAAGCATCAAGCACTGGGAAGAGTTTGAGGATGTGGCCGATCACTGCACGGTATGTCACAAGTGCTTGAGCCCGTGCCCCGTTGATATTGATTTTGGCGAGGTTTCGATGAACATGCGCAACCTGTTGCGCAAAATGGGTAAGACAAGCATAAGACCGGCAGCCTCTTTGATGGCGTTGTTCATTGGCATCAAAAACCCACGTGCCATTAACATTGGGCATGCGCTGACAGCGATCAGCTTCAAGGCACAGCGAATGGCCAATGACCTGCTCAAGGTATGGGCTCGCAAACAAACCAAGGCACCACGGGCCACAGTCGGGTCCGCCCCGATTAAAGAGCAGGTGATTCATTTCATCAACAAAAAAATGCCGGGCGGGCTGCCCAAGAAAACAG
>JANMEO010000073.1:0-2851 GCA_031376995.1 Burkholderiales bacterium | reverse complement strand
CCTCTTTAACCTGATCAACCCACCCCAAAGCATCGAGGATTCAAGCCCGCTTCAGGCTCATACCTGAATTGGAAAATACTGAGCCTTCGCTTTTTTCTCTCAACGGATGGTTCGCCAGCATTCATGTTCAGTTTCTTCAAGAAAAAAGTTTCTCCGGTGAGCGCTTCGAAGCTTCAAGCGACGCAGGTTCCAGTGCTGCCCCCTGTGGATGGGCAGCAAGCTTCGTTGGAGATCGAAGCCTTGTCCAGCAAGCATGTGGCTGTTCTCAATCCAATTGAGGTTGCTGTCAACCCCGATCTGCCTGAGTTGACGCAGGCCCCTGCCCATCGAACAACGTGGTTTGATCGCTTGCGTCAAGGGTTGCGTCAAACGGGCTCAAGCATTGCTCGAGTCTTTGTTGGGGCGCGCATTGATGATGCGCTGTATGAAGATTTAGAGGCGGCTTTGTTGATGGCCGATGCTGGGGTGAACGCGACGGCTTTTTTGCTCGAAGATCTCAAGCGTCGCATAAAAAAAGAGGGCGTCACTGATGTGTCAGGGGTTAAAAATTTGCTTGCCGATGCTTTGACGGAGCTGCTGCTGCCCCTTGAAAAAGAGCTTCAGGTGGGTCAATTCTCACCGACCGTCATGATGGTTGTTGGCGTCAATGGGGCGGGTAAAACCACCAGCATTGGCAAACTCACACGTCACTTGGCTGAAGGTGGGCAGAAGGTGCTCTTGGCGGCGGCTGATACATTTCGTGCTGCGGCAAAAGAGCAGTTGGCCGTTTGGGCCGGGCGCAACCAAGTCGAGATCGTGAGTCAAGAGGGAGGAGACCCTTCAGCGGTGACGTTCGATGCGGTCACAGCGGGCAGGGCACGCGGGTGTGATGTGGTGATCGCAGACACTGCGGGGCGATTGCCAACTCAACTTCATCTGATGGAAGAATTAAAAAAAATACATCGCGTCATCCACAAAGCACAGCCAGGTGCGCCTCATGAAGTTTTGCTGGTTGTTGATGGCCATACGGGCCAAAATGCACTGAGCCAAGCAAAATCCTTTGATGCTGCGCTGGGGCTGACTGGCTTGATTGTGACTAAGCTCGATGGGACAGCCAAGGGGGGCGTGTTAGCGGCCATTGCCCTTTGGGGACGCGAACGTGGCCAAGCACTGCCGGTGTATTTTATTGGCGTGGGCGAGGCACTGCATGATTTGCAAACCTTCAACGCCCGTGAGTTTTCTCAGGCCCTGCTCGACTGAACCCTTGAGTCTTCAAGGCCAGGCAGCGGCTTTGGGTCGCTGAGAGGCCATGTTTGGGATTCTTCAAGACATCTTGGGAAGCCGTTTCCTGAGGCCGGGCAAGTCTGACGTTTCACGTAACGCCTCGCCCGCGTCCACTTCACCTCGCTTGACCAATTCAGCCAGCCGCAAATTCATGCTGATGTACTCGCTGGCCGGGAGTTTTTCTTCTCGGATGGCGCCTTCTAAGCCAATCCAGTCTCCCGCTTCGATGAATTTCGTTACCGAGCCTGTATTGAAAATGACATCGGCCGTCATGAAATAGCGGTCACCTTTGATTGAGGGTACCAACGCCTGTCGTATCACTGTCAGCAGGCTGCCTGCCAACACCGATCGCATGACTGAGGCATTGGCCCCGGTGTAACTTAAAATTTTCCGAAGAGTGCCCGCGACTGATTTTCCGTGCATGGTGGCAATCATCAGCGAGCCTGACTCACCCCCTTGTATGGCTTGCTCTGCCGTCTCGGCATCGCGAATTTCAGAGGTCAGCATCACGTCTGGACTCATGCGCAATGCTTCTCGCATCCCCTCGGCGAAACTCACCACATCAAAGCCTACTTCTCGCTGCGTGACGATGCATTTATTGGCTTGCAGCTTCACTTCAACGGGGTCTTCAATGGTGACAATGTGGCCTGAGTGTCGGGTGTTGTGCCAATCTAATATAGACATGGCGGTGGCTGTTTTTCCACTGCCGCTGGGGCCTGTAATGGCGATGAAGCCCGTCGTGGCTTCTGTCAAGGTTTGCAGTAAATTGGGTGGCAAGGAAAGCTCATTGAGCGGCGTAATTTTGGTTGGAGTGATCCGCATGACCAAGCCTAAATCACCACCGCCTTGTAAAAACAGGGAGTAACGCAGCGAGTGCTGACCGCGTCCTTCTAGACGGAAGTTGGCTGATCTGCGGCTTTGCAAAATTGGTTTGAGACGCTCGTTCCAGTACTGTTGGATGTTGGTATGGCGAGGGTCTCCTTCGACATAGCCTGCCAGATAGTGAACAATTTGTTCTTTGGTGACCGCAAAGTCGGGAATGCTCTGTGAAAAGAGCTCATGCAGCGGCTTGGTTCCGCTGGCCGACTTGGCCATGATGGCGCGTCCTTCGTGGATCATGATGTCGGTGATCGAGGGCGCGTACGCCAGGGCGTGCTTAATGGCCGACCCGATGCTGTAGCGAGGGTCTGTGGGCAAAGGTTGGGTGTTCATGGCGTTGAGATTAAAACTGTTACTGTCTTTAAGCATTCAAAATGCTGGGGTGGGTGAGTGGGCTCACAACTCCCTTAGCGATTCAGGCATTTTTTAACCTAGAAACGGCAGTTGACCGCTTTCTTCCGAAAGCAACCCCTGATGAATGCTGGCAATTTGACCCACGACGACCATCACCTTATGGGTGAGAGCGCCACGCGACCCGGGTGAGTCGCCCTGTGGGCGCCTGGCGGCGTTGCTCCTCCTTGTGGGCATGATATGAGCCCACCGCGTCGTCTCGCCTTGTCAGGCCCCACATCGCAGCCCACTCGGGCGCGTTCAACTGCCGTTTCTAAGTTTAATTATCCCATGGGGGGGGTGGGGCAAAAAGGGGGGG
>JANMEO010000067.1:0-3317 GCA_031376995.1 Burkholderiales bacterium | reverse complement strand
CCCAAAATTCAAACCATCTATGTGGCCCCGGGCAACGGGGGTACGGCCAGTGACCCTCGACTAGAAAATATCTCCCTGAGTGACTTTGGGGCCTTGGTCGCTTTCGTTGAAGCTGAAAAAATCGTTTTGACGGTGGTGGGGCCTGAAACTCCGTTGGCTGCCGGCATTGTCGACTTCTTTCGGGCGCGTGGCTTACGCATTTTGGGCCCCACCCAAGCCGCTGCACAGCTTGAAAGCTCCAAGGCGTTTGCCAAAGACTTCATGCACCGATATGGCATCCCCACCGCGTCTTATGCCACCTTTATAGAGGCTGAGGCAGCTCATGCTCACGTGACACAACAGGGTGTGCCCATCGTCATCAAGGCCGACGGCCTGGCGGCTGGTAAAGGCGTCGTCGTGGCAACTACCCTGAATGAGGCGCATGAGGCCATTGATTTGATGTTGGGTGCTCAAGGGCAGCTCAATACCCTGGGCGTTCAACACAACCCAGGCACCGATGGCCAGGCCCAACCCCGAGTGGTGATTGAGTCTTTTTTGCAAGGCGAAGAGGCCAGCTTCATTGTGCTGTGTGATGGCAAAAACGTGATTTCATTGGCCACCAGTCAAGACCACAAGCGCCTGCTTGATGGCGATCAAGGCCCCAATACGGGTGGCATGGGGGCGTATTCACCGGCCCCCGTGGTGACGCCCAATGTGCATGCACGGGTCATGCAAGACATCATCATGCCCACCATCGCGGGTTTGTCCCAAGATGGCATTGTCTATACTGGATTTTTGTATGCAGGCTTGATGATTAACGCTCAAGGGCAGCCCTTTACCATTGAGTTCAATTGCCGCCTTGGAGACCCTGAAACACAGGCCATCATGATGCGTCTCAAGAGTGATTTATTTGACCTCTTGATGGCCGCCACTGAAGGCAACCTGAGTGATGCCACGTTAGAGTGGGATCGGCGGGTGGCTTTGGGGGTGGTCATGGCTGTTGCAGGCTACCCGCTCACCCCGCGCCGGGGTGATGCCCTGAGCCCATTGCCAAGCGAGACCCCGGAGGTGACCGTTTTTCATGCCGGCACAACGCTGCAAGACGGCCACTTGATTACTTCGGGTGGCCGGGTGCTGTGTGTGACCGCGCTGGGAGACTCGATCAAGCAGGCTCAGCAGAGAGCCTATGAGGCAGTGAATGGTATCCGCTTTGCTGGCGCACAGCACCGGCGTGACATTGGACATCGAGCGGTTAAACCCAGAGGCGGCAGTGGATCACTTTGAGCTCTGCGCCAACCCTGAGCCCCTTGGCGCACGCTGAGTTCGCGCCCATTGTCCTACCTATCCACCCAACTCACCTCGGTGTTCACTCATGGATACTTCTCTGGTTAGAGACTTTCTTCTGGGCTTGCAAGAGCGAATCATCCAAGCCACTCAAGACTTTGAAGACTCGCCTTTCATCACCGACGCCTGGACGCGCGCGCCTGGCGAGCGGCTGCAAGGTGATGGCCTGACGCGACTGGTTGAGGGTGGGGGGGTGATTGAGCGTGGGGGGTGCAATTTTTCCCATGTTCGCGGATCGAGCCTGCCAGCCTCAGCCACACAGCACCGCCCTGAGTTGTCTGGGGTGCCTTTTGAGGCGATGGGGGTGTCCTTGGTTTACCACCCTCGTAACCCCTTTGTGCCAACGGTCCACATGAACGTGCGCATGTTCGCCGCTTTGCCGCTCAACAAGCCGCCGGTGGTTTGGTTCGGTGGCGGGATGGACCTCACCCCATACTATGGGTTCGAAGAAGATGCACGCCATTTTCATCAAGTCAATCAGGCTGCCCTCGAGCCCTTTGGTGCCGACAAATACCCCCGCTTCAAGACTTGGTGCGATGATTATTTTTTTCTCAAGCACCGCAACGAGGCACGCGGCATCGGCGGAGTTTTCTTTGATGATTTTTCTGAGCTGGGCTTTGAGCGCGGGTTTGCCATGATGTCAGCCGTAGGCAACGCGTTCACCGCCGCCTACATGCCCATCATGGCCTGCCGCAAAGCGTGGCCCTATGGCGAACGCGAGCGGGCATTTCAGGCCTATCGTCGAGGTCGTTATGTAGAGTTCAATTTGGTATTTGATCGGGGCACGTTGTTTGGCTTGCAGTCGGGGGGGCGCACCGAAAGCATTTTGATGTCCATGCCACCCTTGGTCACGTGGCGTTACAACTGGGCCCCTGAGCCAGGCTCGCCCGAGGCCAAGCTTTACACCGATTTTTTGGTGCCGCGAGACTGGTTGGCTGGCAAGTGACAATCCGTACTCGCGGAGCCAGCCCGTTGGGTGCTCATCTTTTTTTATTTCACCGCTAAGCTAAGGGATCAATGGATATTCGTAAACTGCAGCGGGTCATTGTTGACGCGCTTGAAGCGATCAAGGCGCAACATATTTTGGTGTTCAACACCGAAGAACAGTCTCCTTTGTTCGAGCGGGTCATTGTGGCCTCAGGCACAAGCAACCGGCAGACCAAAGCTTTGGCTTCTAGCGTTCGTGATGCGGTCAAGGCCGAGGGTTTCGATCTGCCTCGCCTCGAGGGGGAAGGAAACGGTGAGTGGATCATCGTGGACTGTGGTGCCGCCGTCGTCCACGTCATGCAGCCCACCATCCGCGAGTACTACAACCTCGAAGAGATCTGGGGCGGCAAGAGCGTGAACCTGAAGATGGGTGCGGAGCCGATGTCGCGCCTGCCCGAAAAGGCGCCCAGCCGCGTGACGGGTGTTTCCATGGGGCGGGGGGGTGGCTCTGGCGTGGCGCAGCCCGGCGGCGCTTCCTCGACGAAGAAGGACAGGGCCAACGTCGCCAGGCCCGGGGCGCGGCCCGGCGCACGCGCGGCCGCGCAGGCGGCAGCGTCGGCCGGTGTGTCGACCCGACCCGGGCCTGCACGCTCAGCAGCCAGGCCCACACGCAAGACGGCTGCAGCGGCGGCGCCAGCGAAGACGCCGCAGCGACGAACGGAGCCTGCCAGCGTGCAGACCGTGGTGGTGAAGGCCAAGGTGCCGCGCACGGCGCTGAAGTCGGCCGCCGCTGCGGGGCCGAAGGCGGGTGCGAAGGCGGCTCCAAAGTCGGGTGCAAAGACGAGCGCCCGATCGACGGCGGCGGCGGGCAAACCGGCGCCCGGCGGCGCGCGCAAGGCGGCGTCTGCTGCCGCACCGGGGCCGGCTGCGAAGAAGCTGCCCGTCAAGCGTGGGGTGCCACCAAGGCCTGCCAGGTCGGCCGGCACGTCGGCCGCCAAGCCGGCTGCAAAACCGCCCGCAAAACCGCCCATGAAAGCCGCTGCCAAGCCTGCATCCAAGCCGGCCCC
>JANMEO010000049.1:0-33614 GCA_031376995.1 Burkholderiales bacterium | reverse complement strand
GCAACAACCCTACGATCCGCTTCGAGGGAGAGGAAAAAACCACTCAACCCAAATTTATACCAATCAGTTACATTTCATACTGATCCGTATAAATGAAGGCGCCATGCTGATTTTTTCTTCTTTTCCCCTTCAAAAAAAGCTGGCGCGAAGCCGCCTTTCATCAGACTTTTTCGACCAGGTATGCGCATGAGCAAACGCATCGCGGTCATTGGCTCAGGCATCTCAGGTTTGGCTGCAGCCTACCATTTGGGGGATTGCGCCGATGTGACACTTTTCGAGGCCGAGGATTATTTTGGAGGGCACGCTCACACGGTCGACGTGCGAGTGAGCACACGCGGCGCCACCTTGACACAGGCGGTCGACACAGGATTTTTGGTATTTAACGAGCGCACCTACCCCAAGCTGATTGCCTTGCTGAAGATGCTGAACGTACCAACGGCTGCGTCGGACATGTCATTTTCTGTCAACGTGCCCCATCTAGACCTTGAATGGAGTGGCTCGAACCTGAACACCGTGTTCGCCCAACGTCGCAACTTATTTCGCCCTCAGTTTTGGCAGATGTTGAGGGACATTTTGCGCTTTAACAAACTTGCCAGTGCCGCTGCCAAGGAGGACACACCCGCATCACTGACGGTTGAGAATTTCTTAGCGCAACACCGCTTCAGCAAGGCTTTTCAGGATGGATATTTGTTGCCAATGATCGCCTGTATTTGGTCGTGCCCAACGCATCAAATGCTGAAGTTTCCGCTCGCCACACTCATTCGATTTTGCGACAACCATGGCTTGATTCAAGTTGCCAACAGGCCCAGATGGTTCACCATTGCCGGGGGCGCTAAGCTTTATGTGGCCCAGATGACAGCCAAAATCTCCGATGCCCGCCTCAACACGCCTGTGCGACGCATACATCGCCAGGAGGGCCAAGTAAGGATCAGTACAGACGCCGGCACTGAACTGTTTGATCATGTGGTGCTGGCTTGCCACAGTGACCAAGCCTTGAAGCTGCTTTCGCAGCCCACACAAGCGGAGCGTGAGGTGCTGAGCGCTATCCGCTATCACAATAACCAAGCCGTTTTGCACACAGACACTGCCATGCTCCCAAAACACCAACGAGCCTGGGCTGCATGGAACTATGAGCGCTCATTTAGCAGCGGCGATGACAACACCCGCGTTTGCCTGCACTACTTGATCAATCGGCTTCAACCTTTACCTTTTGAGACCCCAGTTGTCGTGTCGCTGAACCCAATCCGAGCCCCTCGGGCCGATTTGATTCAAGGCGTGTTTGACTACAGCCATCCGATTTTTGATGCACCAGCGATAGAAGCTCAGGGCCGCGTGCCAGCGCTGCAGGGCGTGGCTAACACGTGGTTTTGCGGTGCCTGGACGCACTATGGCTTTCATGAAGACGGCTTAACGTCGGGGTTGGCTGTTGCTCATGCTCTGCGACCGCTGTGCGAGCAAGCACTGGAGGCACGATGAGCGCCCCGAAGGCCCTGTTGGGCATCGGGCAAGTTCGCCACACCAGGCTGCGCCCGAAGGTCAATCAATTTGTCTACCCCACCTATTTTTTGATGCTGCCGATGCGGCAGTTGCGCCTCAAGCCTGACGCGACTCTGAGGCGCAATCGCTGGGGTTGCTTGAGTTTTTTTGACTGTGACCACGGTGACGGACGAGCGGACAGCTTGGACTGGTTAGACGCGGTCTTAGTGGACGAGGGGATCAAGGACGCACTGGGAGAGGTTTGGCTGCATTGTTATCCCCGTGTGTTGGGCCATAGCTTCAAGCCTGTCAGTTTTTGGTATTGTCACCGCGCCAACAACAGCTTGGCCGCCATTGTGGTTGAAGTCAATAACACCTTCGCAGAGCGTCACTGCTATTTGCTCACTGGCGATGAGCTTTTGTATGGCCGAGAAATTTGCGCTCGCAAGGTGTTTCATGTTTCGCCGTTTTGTGCGGTGAGGGGAACCTACCGGTTTCGATTCATGCGAACCGATGCGAACTCGGCACACCAGTTGCGCACCGTTGTGCGCATTGACCATGATGATGAACAGGGCCCGCTGCTTCAGACCAGTGTCTGCGGTCGTTTGACCCCCTTAACGTCTGACTCGATCCGAATGGCCTTGTTAAGCATGCCCTTAATGACACTGGCAGTTGTGGCGCGGATTCGATGGCAGGCCATCAAATTGCTTTTCAAACGGGTTCCTTTTTTTCGCAAGCCAGCAGCCCCGTCTCAATTTATCACGCGTTGACATTCACCCATGAGTACCACCACAGCACGCTTTTCTCTGCCCCAATGCGCCCCCGCAACGGCACGGCCAGTTTTTAATTTGATGCACAGGCTTGAGCATGGCGCCTTAGAGATGCAACTGCCCGACGGCTCTCAGGCTCATTTTGGAAACTCAACCGAGGGCCAATCCCGTGCGGCCATGCGCCTCAAAAATTGGCAGGTTTGTACTGCAGTATGCAAATCTGGGGATATTGGATTGGCCGAAACCTTCATTGCGGGCGACTGGAATACACCGGACTTGTTCAGCCTTTTGAAGCTGCTCATCACCAACCGGGACACGATTGAGCAGGTGGTATACGGCACATGGTGGGGATCGCTGCTGTACCGATTGCGACATGGCATCAACCGAAATTCGCGCCAAGGAAGTAAAAAAAACATCCATGCCCACTATGACTTGGGCAATGATTTTTATCGCTTGTGGCTTGACCCTGCAATGAACTACAGCAGTGCCTGGTTTCAGGGTGACCTGACCATGGGCTTGGCAGACGCACAAGCCGCCAAGATTCGACGCACATTGAACGAGTGTCGTGTCAGCGCTAGCGACCGGGTGCTGGAAATCGGGTGCGGCTGGGGAGCCTTGGCAGAACTGGCTGCCCAAGAGTTTGATGCGACTGTCACTGGTGTGACACTATCGACGGAGCAATTGCTTTGGGCCCAACAGCGCTTGGCTCGACAAGGGCTGGCTGGAGACCTTCGATTTCAAGACTATCGCGATGTGACAGATGGCCCTTTTGATGCGATCGTTTCAATCGAAATGTTTGAGGCGGTGGGTCGAGCTTATTGGCCTCGGTTTTTTGCCACCGTCAAGCAACAACTCAAACGCGGCGGCCGAGCCTGTATCCAAAGCATCACCCTTCGCGATGATTTGTTTGATCGCTATGTTCGCTCCACAGACTTCATCCAGCAATATATATTTCCTGGGGGGTTGCTACCGAGTGCCAAAGAGTTTCGCCGCGAGGCCCAAGCAGCCGGCCTGAAGGTGGTTAATGAGCTGGCTTTTGGCCCCGACTATGCCGAAACGCTGCGCCGATGGCGCGAAAAATTTTTGAGCGAAGATCTGCGTGTGCGGCAGCTGGGCTTTGACACGCGCTTTGTACGGATTTGGGAGTTTTACTTGGCCTATTGCGAGGCGGCTTTTGCCACCGGTAACACACAAGTCGTGCAATTTACATTGGAGGCTTGAGACGCATGGGCTTCAAACGCAGACAATGGATCGCTAAGGGGGTTGCCTGGGCAATCGGGGGGCTGACACAGGCCGGTGCTTGGGCACAGACTCAGCCCGCCGCCGCTAGCGGGCTGGCCATCTTGCCAACCGAGTGGGCTTGGGCTTGGCAGCAAATTCAATGGCAAGGTAGCGCACGACTCACGGTTTGGGGCCTGCATGTCTATGACGCTCAATTGTGGGTTCAACCTGGCTGGACAGCCGAGCGTTATGCACAAACCCCGTTGATTTTAGATTTGCTTTACGCACGATCTTTGTCTGGTGAGCGTATTGCCGAGCGCTCATTGACAGAAATGAATCGCAACCCTCGAGCAAACCCAGCGCTGGGTGGGATGTGGCTCAAGCAAATGAAGGCGTTGTTTCCCGATGTGAAAGCCGGGGACCGCCTCACAGGATGGTTGATACCCGGCGTGGGAGCACGCTTTGCACTCAACCGGCGGGCGCTGGGTGAGGTACTTGACCCCTTGTTTGCCGAATTGTTTTTTGGCATCTGGCTAGCCCCTCAAACGTCAGAGCCTGAACTTCGACGGGCCTTGATGGGTGCAGGCAGCTTGTCATGGCGTGCCGAGCAGCCCCAAGGGCTGGCATGAACACCTCGGCCTGGCGCAACCGCTGGCAGGATGGGGTTTTGTATGGCGGGTTGGGCTTGCCTTTGGCATTTGTGGCTTTGCCCTTGTATGTGGTGCTGCCAGATCACTACGCACGTGAGTTTGGCGTGCCCTTGCCAGCGCTGGCTGCAGTGCTGCTGGGGGCACGCTTGTTGGATGCCTTGCTGGACCCCTTCATCGGCCGTTGGGTTGATCAGCTATTAGACCGCTCACTCAAGGCCACCCACCGGGCCACCTTGGTTGCGGCGTTGTTCCTGGTGGCAGGCTTTGCCGCACTGTTTTTTCCACCCCAGGCGGCGGTCGTCAAACTACCGATTTTATTGGCTTGGTGCTTTATCGCTTTGGTGTTGACCTATATCTCGTTCAGTGTGGTCACGGTGATTCACCAAGCTTGGGGTGCAAGGCTAGGGGGCGACGAAGCTCAACGGGTTCGCATTGTAGCTTGGCGGGAAGGCTTGGGGCTCGTGGGCGTGTTGCTGGCCAGTATTTTGCCTTCGGTGGCCGGCTTGTTGGCACTGGTTTTGAGCTTCACAGGCTTGCTGGCGCTGGCTTGGCTGGGGCTTGGGTTGGGGCCTGAGCCGCCGATGGCACCCCGACGCGCGCCCGATCCGCTCTGGGCTTCATTGCAGCGGCCTTGGCTCAACCCCGATTTTTTGCGCTTGCTCCCCGTGTTTTTGCTCAATGGGATTGCAATGGCCATCCCGGCAAGCTTGGTGCTATTCTTTATTCAAGACCGGCTTCAAGCCGCGACTTACACCCCTTTGTTTCTGTCCAGTTACTTTGCTGCTGCAGCCCTGTCCACCCCGCTTTGGAGCCGCTTGGTGACTTCTTGGGGTTTGGTGCGCTGCTGGGCGGTAGGCATGGGTTTGTCGGTTTTGGCATTTTCTGGAGCGGCGTTTTTGGGGACGGGCGACATCGCAGCCTATACCGCCGTGTGCATCGCTAGTGGGGTCACCTTGGGCGCCGATTTGGCCCTGCCGGGTGCATTACTCGCAGGGGTGATCCGGCGTGGCGGGCATCAACAGGCGGAAGGGGCTTATTTTGGTTGGTGGAACCTGGCCACCAAGCTGAATTTGGCGCTGGCCGCAGGCATCGCTTTGCCGACCTTAGATGCCCTGGGTTATGCCGCGGGTCGACAAGACCCTGTGGCGCTGCAAGCCCTCAGCCTCGCTTATGCTGGCATACCGTGCCTACTTAAACTGGCTGCTGCCGCGCTGCTTTATGCCTGGTGGATACGTCCGGACCAGCGCCTTTCAAAATCTACCGAGACTCAAGCATGAAACGACGCCTGATCGCTGCGCTAACGAGCGCCACACTTCTGGCACTGGCGGCTTGTGCCTCGCCCCAACCCACCGACTATGCCTTAGAAAAACCCACGCTGGATCTGCAGGACTATTTCAACGGTAACCTCACCGCTCACGGAATTTTCACCGACCGAAGTGGCAAGGTCGTCAAACGCTTCACGGTATTGCTGCAGTGCCAATGGAATGGCAATGAGGGGGTGCTGGATGAAGATTTTACCTACAGCGATGGGCAAAAACAGCGCCGCGTTTGGCGTTTGAGCAAGCAACCCAACGGCAACTATATCGGCCGCGCTGACGATGTAGTGGGTGCGGCCATTGGCATCGTCTCAGGCAACGCTTTACAGTGGCGCTATACCTTGCGTTTACCCGTTGAGGGTCGAAGCATCGAGGTTCAATTCAATGACTGGATGTTTCTGATGGATGAGCGGGTGATGATCAACAAAGCCTCGATGAGCAAATTTGGTGTGCGACTGGGTGAAGTCACTCTGTCGTTTTATAAACCCTGATGAGATAACCCCGCGCAATGTCTTTGAACCCTCCCTTGCTGGACTGGAAACAGCGTGTCGTGTGGCTGGTTGGCGCCTCTACTGGGATTGGTCACGCCTTGGCGCAACAACTCCATGCACTTGGTGCCAGCGTGGTGATTTCAGCGCGCAGCCCCTTGCCGCTGGAGGCCTTTGAATTGGCGCACGAAGGCAGCCTTGGCATCGCCCTTGACGCCACAGACCCTGTTGCCATGCGGCGCGCTGTGCAGCGCATCAAAGCCCATTTTGGACGCCTGGACATGGCTGTTTACTGCGCTGGTCATTACAAAGCCATGCGAGCCACCACCTTCGACCTCAATGATGCCTTGCTGCACAACCACATCAACTATGTGGGCGCGCTGCATATGCTCGACGCTGTTTTGTCGAGCTTTTTGGCCCAAGGCTCGGGCCACATCAGCCTGGTGTCGAGCGTTGCGGGCTTTGGAGGCTTGCCGATGGGCCTGGCTTATGGCCCCACCAAGGCGGCCTTGAACAATCTGGCTGAATCCATGTATATCGACTTGGCGCCCCTGGGCATCGGCTCCTCAGTGATCAATCCAGGGTTTGTTCAAACCCCAATGACGGCGGACAATGGCTTCAAAATGCCAGCACTCATCAGCGCTGATGAGGCAGCCCAGCAGATTTTGCAGGGTTGGGCCAAGGGGCAGTTTGACATTCACTTTCCCAAGCGCTTCACGTGGTGGATCAAAACTTTGCAACTGCTGCCAAGGTGGCTGTACTTCAAAGCGATTCGAACAGCAACCGGCTTGTAAGCTGCCCCATCAACTGATGAACAAAACTTATGATTCGCGCGCCCACAAGGTGGTGCAGTTGTTTGAATCATTGCAACCTGTTGATGTGGCACGCTTGGGCGAGTACTACACAACTGATACTTACTTCAAAGATCCGTTCAATGAGCTCACGGGGCTGCATGGCGTGCAACAAGTGTTCAATCACATGTTTAGCGCTTTGGTCGACCCTCGGTTTATCGTGCACGATGTTTTGGTGCAAGAAAATCAGTGTTTCATGACGTGGGAATTTCGCTATCGGTATCGACCGGGAAAACCTGAGCACATTGTGCGCGGCGCATCTCATTTTCATTTTGATGTTCACGGCAAAATCACCTCTCACCGCGACTACTGGGATGCGGCAGAAGAGCTCTATGAAAAGCTGCCGATCGTCGGCAACTTGATGCGCTGGCTGAAACGAAAAGTACAAATCCCCCTCCCCCATTCGGCGAGGTCTGAAAAGTAAAGACTAAAGACACGGTGTGCTTTAGGGCGGGGGTGTCTGTGCGGACTTGGCCATCTCTGCTGGGTTGAGTATTTTTACCCAGGGGCTTTCAAGTTGCCGTGCAAGCTGCAACACCGTCTGCCCAGGGTCATGGGGCAAAGATTGTCGCGGGTTCGCACCGCGCCCTATCAAAAACTCAAGCATGGGGCCTTGCTGCTCGGGCGGCATAAAACCTGGCGACAAGACCCGCGCCAAAGGCAGCCACCCAAGAGACTTGCCGCGGGTCGCTGGCACCCCATTGATCAACTCAGGCACCCTCGAAAACCACCAAGCCAAGGCCTCCCAATCGCTGGTGCGCAATGCCTCTTCAAACCCGTGGGTCAGCTTGCCGCCATCAAGACCTAAAAATGACATGCGTGGATCGTGCCCGGTAGCTTCAAGTTTGCGCGAAAACAGCGAATCGAGATAGCGTGGGTGCAACGCACTGAATGGACTGAACGCCATTTCACGCGGGACCAGTCGCCCCTGTGATCGCCAGTGGTGAAGCACACTGTCTAACCCCACTTGCTGAGCTTGGGGGCAGCTTAGCACCCGCATGGTGTCATGGTGCAGGGCCTGCGGATCATTCTCGCCCAGTTGGATCAACGCTTTCAAGACCGAGGCATTGGCCTCATTGAAAGGCGGACATGTATCAAGGCTGCGCTGAGCCAAAGCCACCCAAGGTGGCGACTGGCAAAACTCAGTTTGCGCGCCGCGATCAAGCAGCTCAGGCAACAAATACCAAAACTCAGGCTTACGTGCGGCCAATGTTAATGGACAGTCAGACAGGCCCGAGTGGGCGACATCTTGTGGCTTAAGGCTGCCAGGCACAAACTCACCACAACGATCGCTGAAAGCACGCTCGACTGAATTGAGATGGACACAGGGTGCGGGTTCACCTTCATTGACCTTGCTTTGGATATGCAGCAAGACGATGGCTGTGGTTGTGCAGGCGCTTGTCAGCCCACACAGCACGGCCAGCACGCCAACCCGCACCCAGAAATTCACCCGTTGATGGCCAGACACATGACACCCCTTGCCCCTGCCTCACCATGCCCCAGCGAGGGTGCACTGATTGTGCGCTGCAGGCTGACGAATGGCGTCTACTCTGGGCCCAGGGTACCGCGCGGCGTGACGGGTTACGCGCAAATGTCTTGGCCCTTTATCGCCGCCAGGGGCGGCCCTACACTGAATGCTGTGTCAAGCCATGATGGGCCTGAGGATATTGGGCCAAGGCCTGCGTCAAAAACGGCAGAATAGACTGCAACTCCTCATGCATCAAATGGGGAGGATTGAAAATAAACACCCCACTGCCAGCCAACCCGAACCCCTGCGTGTCAGGTTGCTGCACCGTCAAGCGGGCATGCAGCCAAGACTTGGTGGCCATGGCCTGCAGGCGCTTGGGCAATTGCGCCGCCTCGAGTTTGCTCACCTGGGGGTACCAAACCATGTACACCCCTGTGGCAAAACGGTTCAAAGCATCTCGCAGCGTGCTGATCACTAGGCTGTAGTCAGCCAAGCCCTCGTAACTGGGGTCGATCATGATCAGAGCTCGGCGGCTGCTCGGCGGCACCTGCCCCTTGAGCGCTGCAAAGCCATCCAGGCGATGCACATTGACGCCCGGCGTCTCGCCCACAAACGACGCCAATATCCGGTGATCAGTAGGATGAAGCTCAAATAGGCGCATTTGATCTTGAGGGCGGAGCAGCATTTGCGCCAAAGCTGGTGAGCCAGGGTATTGGCTCATGCGCCCCTCGGGGTTGAAGCGATGCACCAGGGCCAGATAGTCAGACACAACAGGGGGCAAATCATCGCGACCCCAGAGCCGAGCAATGCCTTGCTCAAACTCACCTTTTTTTTGGGCATACTGCCCCTCTAGAGAATAGCCCCCGGCACCAGCATGGGTGTCAATGTAGCGATAAGGCTTATTTTTGGCATTCATGTGGCGCAACAACAGCATCAAGCAGATGTGTTTGAGAACGTCTGCATGATTGCCGGCATGGAAGGCGTGGCGATAAGCAAGCATGGCGGGTCGTGGTGGTCTGAGGCCGACTGCAACTCAGTGCGGCAAAGCTGCGAGTGTGACACCGATCTGCCGCCCTTTCGCGCAAAAAACCGCAGGCTGCCATGCCCGCCAAATGGATACGCAACAAGCCAGGCACCTCAAGCAGCAATACCTTTAAGGCGATCGATAGCCCGCCTGCCGGGCTGCGATGCGCCGCCCTCGGGGCCCCTTGACCCACTGAGTCAACAAACGAGCGGCTGGATGATTGCCGCGAAATGACCGCATCAAATGAATCTCTACGCCCCAACCCTGGCTGTTGTCAGACCAAACCGTCAAGCCACTCTGAGAGCCAACGCGCTCCCAGACCCCACGCTCGACCATCGTACAAGCCACCATTTCTCGAGCTTGCAGCCAAACCGGGGTATCGCCCTGCGCCAGGCTGTACCACGAGGGCGAAGGAGTAACTTGCAGTGGTGCCCACAAAGACTGCTCAAAATGGTAAGTGCCAGAATCGTCGCCACGCGATAAAAAAGGAGTCTCAGAAGCCGCCAGCAAGGGCATCAGTTCATGTTGACTGAGCCGAGCTGGCTTTAATTGGAAGCCTTTTTGCAAAACTTCAGGACCCACCACAATAAAGCCGCCAACCGCCACCTGAATGCGATCATGCGCCAAGCCCCTGTCAGCCATGAACACCTCAAGCGCAGGCACGTTGGTGAGCGACATGTCAACCTCAGCGGTGTTGAGCATTTCTAAAATGCGCGAGGCGGGCTCAGATATCAAACTCACCACCACGCCGGTGTCACGCGCAAAAGCCCGCTGCCAGGCCGAGGCCAGCCCAGAGTTGACCAGGGCTTCATCACACCCCAGGCGCAAAGGGTTGGCCAAAGAATCACGCTGAAGGCCCCAAGCAGGCCAGGCCCCCAGCAAAGCCCCTGCCCCAGCCAACAAGCAACCCCGCCTTGAACCTGATGGCAAACCAGCTTTTGTAGTCGTGTTATTCAAGGTGCTTACTCCATCCTGAGTTCAGAAAAAGATGCCCATGGCCTAAAAATCTGAAGCTCCCACCTGCGGACCGCCCCCCCTTAATTGAGGGGGGGTTGATAGCTGGGTTGCCCCAGACATCAACCGATACCACATTGGCATGCCCAGAAGAGTGAACGGTCTACTTGAAAAGTCCCTAGAATCAAAGACCCAACACTGCTGTGCAGCAGCGCCCACTCAGGCGCCACACACCCATTGTGGCGGGATTGTCATGCCCATCGAGCCATAAGTTCAACGCGACACCTCCCGCAAGCAGCAATTCAACACATCCTAATCAAGAAAGATAACTGGATTTACCATGAACCAACCTGTGATGGAAGGCTTGCGCTTGAACACGCCCGCTTATGTGAAACATTCTCGTCTGATTGATTGGGTAGCTCGAATTGCGGCCCTGACCCAGGCTCAAGAAGTTTACTGGTGCGACGGCAGCACCACCGAGTATGACCGCCTGTGCACCCAGTTGATGGCGTCCGGCACTTTTAAAAAACTCAACCCTGAGCTACGCCCCAACAGCTATCTAGCCTGCAGCAGCCCGAGCGATGTAGCCCGTGTCGAAGACCGCACCTACATCTGTAGTCTACGCAAAGAAGACGCTGGCCCCACCAACAACTGGATGGCCCCCGCAGCCATGCGCACCTTGTTGCAAACTGGCGACGAGGCTTTGTTCAAAGGCGCCATGAAAGGCCGCACGCTTTACGTGGTGCCCTTCAGTATGGGCCCCCTGGGCTCACCCATTGCCCACATCGGGGTTGAACTCTCTGACAGCCCCTACGTGGCAGTCAACATGAAAATCATGACCCGCATGGGCAAAGCAGTGCTCGATGTCTTGGGTGAAGATGGGCACTTTGTGCCTTGTGTGCACACCGTGGGGGCCCCGCTGGCCGAAGGCCAAAAAGACGTCAGATGGCCCTGCAATGACACCAAATACATCGTTCACTATCCCGAAACCCACGAGATCTGGAGCTATGGCTCAGGCTATGGTGGCAATGCCCTGTTAGGCAAAAAATGTTTTGCTTTGCGCATCGCCAGCACCATGGGCCGCGACCAAGGTTGGTTGGCCGAGCACATGTTGGTGTTGGGAGTGACCTCACCCTCGGGCAAAAAACACCATGTGGCGGCCGCCTTTCCCAGTGCTTGCGGCAAAACCAACTTTGCCATGTTGATCCCACCCGCGGGCCTCAATGGCTGGAAAGTCACCACCATCGGTGATGATATTGCCTGGATCAAGCCCGGCACCGACGGTCGGCTTTATGCCATCAATCCTGAAGCAGGCTACTTCGGTGTGGCGCCAGGCACCAACACAATCACCAACCTCAACTGCATGTCAAGCCTTCAGCGCGACGTGATTTTCACCAACGTGGCCCTGACGGATGACGGGGACGTCTGGTGGGAGGGCATGACCGAGACCCCACCGGCCCATCTGATCGACTGGCAAGGCAACGACTGGACACCCGCATTGGCCCAGCAAACGGGTGCCAAGGCCGCCCACCCCAACGCGCGCTTCACCGTGCCCGCCACCAACAACCCGGCCCTCGATCCCGAGTGGGACAACCCTGTCGGGGTCGCGATTGATGCCTTCATTGTCGGCGGACGCCGATCAACCACGGTGCCTCTGGTCACCGAGGCCCGCAACTGGCAAGAAGGCGTTTATATGGCGGCCACCATGGGCTCTGAGACCACGGCCGCAGCTGCAGGCCAACAAGGGGTGGTTCGCCGTGACCCCTTTGCCATGCTGCCCTTCATGGGCTACCACATGAGTGACTATTTTCAGCATTGGCTGCACATCGGCCAGCAGCTTGAACAAAGCTCTGCTCAAAACGGCGCTAGGTTGCCCAAGTTTTATTGTGTCAACTGGTTCAGAAAAGACACCAACAACCAGTTTGTGTGGCCCGGGTATGGTGAAAACATGCGCGTGCTCAAGTGGATGCTGGAGCGCATCGAAGGCCAAGCGCAGGGCAACGAAAACATCTTTGGGGTGTCACCCCGCTATGAAGATCTCAGCTGGCAGGGCCTGTCATTCAGCCCTGAGCAGTTTGAGCAAGTCACCCGCATCGACAAGGCAGCCTGGCAAACCGAGCTCAAGCTGCATGCCGAGCTTTTTGAGCAACTGGCGCATCACCTGCCCGTTGCGCTGACTCAAACCAAGGCGGCAATCGAAAAACGTCTTGAAGCCATCGAGGCCTGAAGCGCGACTGAATGCCACCCAAGGCTGGCCTGCAACACAGGCCAGCCTTGGCCCAACCTGAGGGGCACAACAAGCCCTAAACCGCAGTATCAGTAGGCAAAAACACCTCAACACCGTACAACTTGGCCAACGCCTGCAGTTTGGCTGGGGCCTGATGCAGCACCAGGCTGCGGCCGCAGGCCTGGGCCTGACGCTGGCACGCCAGCAAAACAGCCAACGCTGAAGTGTCAAACTGCTTGAGCGGCGAAGCGTCTACCACCAAGGGGGCCGCACCAGCGGCTTGACCCGCCAGTGCTTGTAACAACTCCCCCAGGGCGTCGCGTGCCTCGGTATTGGTCAGTATGGACGGCAGCACCAACATGACTAGCCCTTGGCTGCTGCAGACTTGTTGCGCTGTGCCAAGCTGCCAATCAAGCCATCCAACCCACGGGCGGTGATTTCGCTGGCCCAACTACCTCGAAACTGCTCGGTCAACCAAAAACCACTGACATTGACGTCATAGATTTTCCAGCCCTGCTCTGACTTGGCCAGCCGATAGTCCAGCTGCACAGGCTCAGCCCCACCCTTAACCTTGGTGCGCACCACCACCTCGTGGTCGGCCGGTTGCGAACGTAGAGGCTGCACTTGTACCGTCTGGTCTTTGACCACGGCAAGAGCACCCGCATAGGTGCGCATCAACAACATTTTGTACTCCTGAAGCAAACGCTGCTTTTGATCATCAGTGGCCACATTCCAGTGGCGGGCACCGACGGTGGCCACCGTCATGCGCTCAAAATTCACATGTGGCATCACTTTGGCTTCAACCAAGGCAATGATCTTTTGAAGTTCGCCCGATTGGATCGACTTATCAGCCTTCACAGCCTCAATCACGTCTGTGGAAACCTCTTTGATCAGAACATCAGGCGCCACCAGCCCCGAAGGCGATACAGGCGCAGAAGCCATGGACTGGGCAAACGCCAGGCTGGTGCAGCTCAGCATGAGCAGGGCCAAGACATGACGCCTGAACCCAAGCAATGACTGAACTGACAAAGTTGATAGGGGTGACAAAATTGACATAGGTTTCCTTTCAAAGGCACGAGGCATCTAAACACATCCAGCACCGAGGATAGTGCAATTGGCCCTCACCCTCGTCCCGCCATCGCTCTCAGCGCAAAAACCCTCAAGGCTAATGCGGCAACGCAGGTGAAACCGGCGCCTGTTCTTCAGCAGGGAGATCGGGCGGGTTTCCGTCAAAGACCAAGCTTCGGCGACGTTGCAAATAGGCATCACGCACAAAGGTGTAGCGGTCGAGCGCAATGTCGTCGAGCAAGCCACTGACGCTCAACAATGAGGCGCGCAAGTCGACCACTTGCAGCACACCCACCCCCCACTGCGCCCCAGCGTCATGGATCACCGTACCTGGACCAAACAACACCTCCATCGGCAGTGCGGCGGTCTCACGCAAACTCGAGGGCCCAAGCACAGGCCACACCACGTAAGGCCCCGGGGGCAACCCCCAAACCCCCAGGGTTTGGCCAAAGTCTTCGCCCTGGCGCTCAATGCCCGCCTCGGTGGCCACATCGAACAAGCCCAACACGCCAAAGACCGTGTTGGTGGTCACCCGCATCAGGTTATTGACACCGGCTTCACCCTTGCCCTGTAAAAAGCTGTTGAAAGCTGACCAGGCATCTGCGAAATTGCCAAAAAAATTGGTGACGCCTTGACGCATTAGCTGCGGCGTGACGTTGACATAAGCCTGGGCTACAGGCTTGAACACCGCCTCATCGAGGCGGTCATTGAACGAAAAAATGGGGCGGTTCCAAGCCTCCCAGGGGTCGGCTGGGTTGGCCACCTGGCCAGGGCCAGCGACCGTGGCACAGCCTTGTAACATCACCCACGCCAAAAAGGGCCAGACCCTCAGGCCCCTCAAGAGGCGCGCAAAGGGCCAAGCGCTCACTTTTTGCCCCCCCCATCGGCCGCCTGGTTGAATAAAAATTGACCAATCAATTTTTCAAGAACCACAGCCGATTGAGTTTGCTTGATGGTAGCGCCTGGCTGAAGGTTTTCAAGCTCGCCACCCGCATCCAGACCCACATACTGGTCACCCAACAAACCTGCCGTCAAAATTTGAGCGGCACTGTCCACCGGAAACTCAGTGCCGCGGTTGACCTCAAGCTGCACCAGACCCACGTAAGGCACGTTGGTGGTTTCTAATGTGATCGAGCTCACACGCCCCACCGTCACCCCGGCACTGCGCACCGGCGCGCGCACCTTGAGCCCGCCAATGTTTTCAAACTTGGCATAAAGGGTGTATGTGCCCGCTCCTGAAGCGCTGAAACTGCCCAGGTTGGCGGCCTTGAAGGCCAAAAACACCACCCCCAACAAGCCCAGCAAAACAAACAAACCGACCCAGACTTCAATACTTTTTTTACTCATGGTGTGCAAGTTCAAAAATTGGCTGTCTCAAACGTTGATCGATCGCAATGCATCAAGCCGTAGAAAACATCAGAGCAGTCAGCACAAAATCCATGCTCAACACACCCAAAGATGACACCACCACTGTGCGGGTCGTGGCATGAGCAACACCCTCAGGCGTTGCCCGGGATTCATACCCTTGGTACAGGGCCACAAAAGTACAAATCAAGCCAAACACTGCACTCTTGACCACGCCGTTGCCCACATCACGCCAAACATCGACACGGCTTTGCATGATGGACCAAAAATTTCCGCTGTCGACACCAATCAGTATCACCGCCACCACATAAGCCCCCAAAATACCCACCGCTGAAAACAAAGCAGCCAGCAAGGGCATCGAGACGACGCCACCTAAAAAGCGGGGGGCCAACACACGGCTCTTGGGGTCAATGGCCATGACCTCCATGGCGGCCAGTTGCTCCCCCGCTTTCATCAAGCCAATCTCGGCGGTCAGCGAGGTGCCTGCACGCCCGGCAAACAGCAAGGCCGTGACCACTGGCCCGAGCTCACGCACCAACGACAAATTGACAATAAGGCCCAGCGACTCAGCCGCCCCATAGGTGACCAAAGCGTAATACATCTGCAAGGCCAGCACAAACCCCACCGCCAAACCCGACGCCATGATGATAACCAGCGACTGATTGCCCAAAGCAAAGACTTGCGCCACCACCAAATAAGGCCGACGCATTGCCGTCGGTGTGTGCTTGATCAAATCAAAGAAGAAAAAACCATGGTGCCCCAGAGTCTGAAAGACCCCCAAACACCAGCGTCCCAACAAAGCCAACCCGCTCATACGCGCACCCCAAGTTCTTCGGCAAAGGGCTGGGCAGGATAATGAAAACGCACTGGGCCGTCAGGCTCGCCCCGAATGAACTGCCGCACCTCAGGGTCAGTCGAGGCATTCAAGTCCACAGGCTTGCCATGCGCCACCACACGCCCCTGAGATGACAAAAGATAGGCATAGTCGCAAATGGCAAAACACTCTTGCACATCATGAGAAACCATCAAACTGGTGGCCCCGGTGGTGTCGTTCAAGGTACGAATGAGGTTGGCTGTGACACCCATCGAGATCGGGTCAAGACCCGCGAAAGGCTCGTCATACATGATGCACTCAGGGTCGAGGGCCACCGCCCGTGCCAAGGCCACCCGTCGGGCCATGCCCCCAGAAATTTCTGAAATTTGAAGCCTCGAGGCCCCCCGCAAACCCACCGAATTGAGCTTCATCAAGACGATATCTCGAATGATCGACTCATCAAGCCGCGCATGCTCGCGCAAAGGGAATGCAACGTTGTCAAAAACATTGAGGTCAGTGAACAAAGCCCCAAACTGAAACAACATGCCCAAACGCCGCCGCAGCTTGAACAAGGCCGCTTTATCGTGGGTGTCAACCCTGACGCCATCGAAGCTGATCGAGCCCAGGCTGGGTGCGTACATGCCGGCAATCAGGCGCAGCAGGGTTGTTTTACCGCAGCCTGAACCGCCCAAAATGGCAGTGAGCTGGCCTTTGGCAAACTCCAGACTGACTTCATTGAGGATGGTACGCCCACCCTCATAGCCAAAGCTCACGTGCTGAATCGAGATCAGACTTAGGGGAGGTTGAGGCAAAGCAAGTGGATCCATACAAAAGGGTTGGGGGCCAAAGGCCTCTGAGGTTACGCTGAAATTCAGTACGCCCCCAACACCAGGGCAATTGCAACGACCGATCTCAATTGAAACTGAAGACACCGTGCGCTGTCAGTGGCAGCGTTTGGCAAAACTTAGCCTGGTTTACCCGCATATTGTGGCATGGCCAAGCGAATTGCCCCTAAGTTAATGAGGTGGCCATTGATGTGCCAAAAGTCACATTCACGCAGCGCTGGCAGACGAACGGTGGCATCTTTCAGACAAAGCGTCACCCATTCAGCGCGAAGGGTCTAGACAATAAAACCTTATGAAGTCAAGTTTTAAGCATTCAATGATTTTGATGCTGGTGCGAGCCAGGCCCCAGCATCGCCCTCAGCCCCACCGGGGCTTCACCCTGATTGAGCTAATGGTGGTGTTGGCATTGACGGGCACGCTCATGATGCTTGCAGCTCCCTCGTTTGTGCAACTGCTGGCCGACAACCGCAGCGCCATGGAGACCCAAGATTTTATCAACGACCTGCAATTGGCACGGTCTGAGGCTCTGCGTCGAGGGGTGCCTGTCACGCTGCATGCCCTATCACCATCCCTAACAGGCACAGCCAAGTTTGGGGAAGTAGGTTGGAGAATCATCACCGATAAAAATGCAGACGGAAAGGGCATATCACCCACTAACCCGACCGACGGTTTAGTGCTGCGCGAATCAAGCGCAGTGCCCCCAGGGACCAGTATAGAACGGATGAAAATATTAACCCCCAATGTGTATTATCTTAGCGACTTAAGTGACAAAAATTTTGTTACCTTCAATGAGCAAGGTGAGACCGAATCCAAGAAGAAAGTCTATTTTAAAGTTTGTATTTCAAGTTCATTCGCAAATAGTGGCCGCCTCATCGAGGTAACTGCCTCCGGCCTTATTTCACAAAACATTGACAACGCTCGGTGCCGAACCACATGAATATGCCAAACCAACCTGAAGATGGCGCCTTCTCAAAGGGAGTGATGCACGATCTGCGGCGTTACCACTCATCTCATAACCCACTTTGCCAACACAGCATCTTCAGGTTGAATGGGTATACAAAGGGATGGCACTCATGTCATTGAAGCGCTCTTCGCTGAGCAGCCCGCAACCTCGGGTCTATCGGGGCGTCAGCTTGCTAGAAATTCTGGTGTCACTTTTGATTTTATCAACTGGACTTTTAGGTTTAGCAGGTTTGCAATCTAAAGCATTGAGCTTTAGTCAGAGTGCATTTTTTCGCTCTCAGGCAACGATTTTAGCCGACGACATCTTAGAGCGAATGAGGGTAGACCGACCCAACGCCATCGATGGCAAATGGAATACAGTTTTTACCAAAAAATCGACTGACCATTCAAGTATTTCTCTATTCTATGAAAGTGAGTTAAATGATTGGAAAGATGAAGTGGAAAAAATGTTACCTTCTGGCGAGGCGAGCATTCAAGTTGTCAGCGGTTTAGCAACAGTGAAGTTGCAGTGGGATGACAGCCGGGGACGTGAACCCCCACAAGTGTTTATAACTCAAACGAAATTTTAAAGCTCAAAATGCCCTCTCCCCTCATCAGAATCGACAGAGCGACACAAACACGAGGCATGTCGTTGGTTGAGTTGATGGTGGCCTTGGCGCTAGGGCTGATCTTGGCGCTGATAGTAGGCGGAATTTATTTATCAACCAAAGGTAGCTTTACTCGACAAAATCAAATCAGCAGCCTGCAAAAAAAGGCTCGCATGGCCTTTGAGACCTTGGTGAACGACACCCGAATGGTGGGCTACCAAGGTTGCTTCACAGGCAAAGCCAGCATCACTAATCAATTGCTCACAAGGACAGAACTTGCAGGCGCTTACGATTTAGGGATTCAAGGTTATGACTACGATATGGGTTCGGTGTCAGTATCACCATCATTTACCCTCACCAGCATCATGCCTAACGATATCGCTGACACCAGTAAATGGAGAGCTAACCAATCTCCACCCACAATGAAGACAGTACCCATCAGTGTAATCAATTCTGTTGGCCTAACGCCAGGCAGTGATGTTTTAGTGATTCGTAGCATTGCAGGCGACCCCGTACGCCTGAAAGTCGATTTATTGGCGGGTGGAAATACGCTAGAACTGGGTTTACCAGTCAGTATGCGTGGCTGGTGCTTAGATGAAACAACTCCTAAGCTGGGTGGATTATGTAAAAACAGTAATGCCTTAGTTTCATCATGCGCTCAAGCGCTGGTTACCTCGATCGCAAGTGTCAGTGCAAGCGATGCAAAAATCACTACCGCAATCACCAGTCCTCAGTACTTCCCAGCGACCAACACAGAGATTTTCCCTTTGCAGTCGGTGGTTTACTACGTCAAGAAGGGCTCACAAGGTAGCTGGCCGTCGTTATATCGCAAGGTTTTTGATGGCCAAAATGCCACAGGAATTGACCAAGAGGTGATTGAAGGAGTGGAATCCATGCAGCTCAGGTATGGGGTCGACACAAATATTCCGGCAGACGGCGTGATCAATGGCCAATACATGACCGCTGACCAGGTTAGCAACTGGAACAGTGTTGTATCAGTACGCATGAGCCTGTGGCTGCGCACCAATGATGAGGTGAGAGGCAACGCGCCACTGAATGGCTCAGACAAGGCCAATGACACCTTGATTGAGTACCCCACAACATCAAAACATGATCGGCGGGTATTCACCACCACCGTGGCCCTGCGCAACCGTATTCAGCTTACCACCCCATAACCATGTTGATATCAGCCAGAATCCAACCCACCCATCAACACGCTTCCAAGGGGGTAGTGTTGATTATTACGCTTTTCATGATGGCGCTAGTGACCCTGACGACATTGACCTCGATTCGAGGTTCGCTGATCGAAGAGAAAATGGCTGGACACTCGCGTGACCGCAACAAGGCGCAACAGGCGGCCGAGGCCGCCTTACGGCATTGCCTAAGGTTGGTCATCGATAACGACCCAACATTGATTGGCCGGGCCACAACACCCACAGCGCCGCCCAATCAACCAGTTTGGGAAAGCGGGAGCACTTGGAATGATTCTAGTCTTTATTACGAGCCAGTTCTTCTTAACGTGGAAGCACAGTTGACCGAAAAGCCGCGCTGTGTACTCGAAAACATGACTACAGGTGGTACCAGTTACCGCATAACGAGCCGTGGACGCGGTGGCTCAGATTTTTCCGTGGTGATGCTTCAAGCCACATATACCAACGAATGAATACATAAATATATTATTGGTGGCGCCTCATGAATAACGCCAGGTAGACCAAAAAAAAATAATGCGCACTGACATTGACATCAGGAGCATGCAATGTACATTAAAAAACCAATCTTAAACATTGAAGGCCATTGCATAAAATGTGTGAATAGGGGGATCAAAAAGAGCCCCCCATATGAAAAGCGAACTACACAGACGTGTGAAATTTAAAAACAAATTACTTCGGATTTCCACATGAAAAACATTAATTTTAAAAATTATTCTAGAATTACAATGTGTATTATATTATCGGCATCATTGCCATTGGAAAGGCCGGCAATAGCCGCATCCAATGGTTATAGTGGAAGCATGAGCCAGCTACCTCCAGCATACATCCCTCCACCCAGCCCAAATGTGTTTATTACGCTTGACACCTCACGATCAATGATGGGAGACAGCCTACCGCAGCTCGGGCAAAGCCTCATTAACTCTGGAAAATATCCGAAAGAACGAAATGACTATGAAACGGAAACTCTTGATAATCCAATGATGTGGCTTCAATTCACCAATGTTAATGCGGGCAGCGATATCATTGGAAAACTTAATGGAATTAGCAGCTTTCTTTCATATGAATACTACAACCCAGCCAATCCAGTAGCGAGATATTTACGCTCTTCAGACGGCAACCCATTGTACTACAACCCCAAAATAACCTATTCCCCATGGGGAATTACACACAACGGAAGCACTTACGCCCCCGCCAACCCAAATGAAGTAATTATACATCCATACAACCCAAAAGAACTATTAACATCAGGAAGCTTAAATAACAAGCTAGATATCACCAAGGCCATGGGCCCCCCAAGTCAACAATTCTGGCCGGCAACTTATTATAATTATATTGGAACAACACCGTTCCCACAACTAGACCCTCTCAATTCTGGAGTCAATACACCATCTAATTTTCGAAAAATTGAAATTAAAGGCACCGACAAATACACGAAGTATCCCACACGATCTGACTGCAAAAATAACAGCCTTAACTGCACGGGACAAGAAGAATTGCAAAACTTTGCCAACTGGCTTCAATACTATAGAAGCAGAAGTTTAATGGCAAAAAGTGGCCTATTTAAAAGCCTAGAATCACAAGATGGAAATATAAGAGTTGGGTTTGCCACCGTGAGAGATGAGTCAATAAGACTTAAAATGAAAAATTTCACTGGCACAGACAAACAAAGAATAATAGATGAAATTGCTAAAGCAAACACCGCTGAAGGCACGCCACTGCGTAAAATTACAGATATAGTAGGCGAATACTTTATGAATGAAAGGGCAGACGGACCTTGGGGTAAAATTCCAGGAGTGGCTGAAAACGCACGTGATCATCTTTGGTGTCGACGCAATTATCACATTCTAACCACGGATGGCCTTTGGAATGGGAGTGCAGCGACCAGAGCCGTAGGCAATAATGATAACCTCAATGGAAATAGAACCCCAACCAATTCCGCAGGAGTTAGTTATCAATACCAACACAAAAGCAGCACCCCTCCATCTATTACTCAACCTGCTGACAAATTCACAATTCATCCATTTACTGACAGCAATCAGGACACGTTATCCGATGTAACCGCCTATTACTGGAAAAATGATCTTCGGCCTGACTTGATCAACAATTTATCACCTACCAGCCGAGATCCAGCATTTTGGCAACACTTAACCACTTATACCATAGGTATGGGTATTGGTGCCTCTGGCAAAGTAAAAGTATCAAGCACCAATACTGAGGCAGACTTGAGCACGCAAGCTTCGCGTGGCTTACTGATCGGCAACCAAACAGAACTCAATTGGCCATCACCCGCCAATGATAATGATCCCAGCAAGGGTGATGACCTGATTCATGCGGCAATTTCGTCCCGAGGTGAATATTTTCAAGCCAACAATGCAGACAGTTTAAACGCAAGCTTGAAGACAATATTTTCCGAAATACCAGACCAGCTGCTACAAGGTGCAGGGCTCGAAACAAAATCACTGAAGATGAGCACTGATAACATCCTATACCAAGCAACGCTGAATCCATCTGGATGGCAAGGGAGAATTTACGCCTTCAGATCAGCAAACTCATTAGGATTTGATAATCGCCCCAGCACAGACAACTACACAAACTCAAATCAGGTATGGGAAGCTTCTAATAAAATGCCATCCCCAGAAAATCGAAAAATTTACACGAAGAGTCCAAGAAATTCTCTAGATAGTGCACTGATTATGCCAGCAAATTCTTTCACATTTGCAAACTTAAACGATAGTCAGAAAATAAGTCTTAACAATGACCCGAAAATTGTTGACTACCTAAGAGGTAGCGATAAACATGAAATTTCCAATGGTGGATTATTTCGCAACCGAATTCGCTACACCGTAAATGGAGTCAGAGGTGGGGTACTTGGGGACATCGTTAACAGCTCCCCACTCAAAGGACCGGAAAATGGCGGAGGATATGATCGCATTCCAGGCAAGGCTGGGGAAAACTACATAGCATTCAGAAATGCGAACACCATCCTGGATGACATGAAAAATACTCTTTTTGTAGGCGCCAATGATGGCATGTTTCATGCATTTAATTTAAGTGATGGTATTGAGAAATTTGCTTATGTACCATATGCATCCTACGAGATAAAGCGCACAACTGGCATTAGTAAATCAGAAAATAGACTGGCTTTCTTAAGTGATCCAGCATACAATCACCGCTTTACAGTTGATGGACCACCTAATATTGGCGATGCCCTTATTAACAATAAATGGAAATCCATTTTAGTCGCTTCAAATGGAGCCGGTGCCCGAGGGGTTTTTTCGATCGATGTAACCGATACAAAACTTTTAGATGGAAATAATTTTAAATGGGAGCTTACCGATGAGCAAGACCCAGACATCGGCTTTGTCCCCGGATACCCACATGTGGTACAAATGAGAAATAAAAAGTGGGCTGCCATATTTGGAAATGGTCCTGACAGCTCAGATGGCAAAGCAATACTTTATATTGTTGGAATTGATGATGGGAAAATAATTAAAAAAATGTCCGTTGATACCAGTGGGCAAAATGGCTTAATGCAACCAAACTTTTTATTAAATAATAATCGCGAGGTTACCACAATTTACGCAGGCGACCTCAAAGGAAACATGTGGAAGTTTGATGTTGATTCACCCGATACAGGGAAATGGAATACAGGCTCCCAAACCAATAATTCAAAACCCATTTTCAGTGCAGTTGGAAAAACTGGAAATGCCCAACCAATTACTGTCATGCCAGAAATCACCGCGCACCCAAAAGGTGGTGTGATGCTGGTGTTTGGCACTGGCAAATTTTTCGAAGTTACCGACACAAAGGCCAGTTTGGCTGAAGGTAATTTAAACTTTCAAGGTCAATCAATCTATGGTATTTGGGATAAACCCTTGTCAACTGATGCATCAACCCCAGCCAAAATAGTTTTAACTAAAGATAATCGCGAATCCATTCTGAAAAACCAAACATTCACAATCACGCCTTCGACATCAATCGGCACAGCCAACTTCAGCAAATCGATTTATAATATCCCAGATTGGAGTAAGCAATCTGGGTGGTTCATGGATTTCAGTGCTGCTAAGGGTGACCTGATAAATATCAATCCACAGCAAGTGCGTGACGTTGTCTTTTTGGTGGTGAACACGCCAAGAGCAGAGTCGGCCTGCACCGCAAGTGGCTCAAGCATCATCATCGCACTCGACCCTGTGACCGGCGCCAACCCATCAAAGCCAAAATTACCAGTTTTTGATACTAACAACGATGGCAAATTTGATGACCTTGATGGTGATTTCAACGTGAAACTGAATTCCAAAGGAATTTTGACGCGTCCCATCTTTACAATACCCGACAAAACCCCTGATTCCATTCGTGGCTCAAACTACAACCAACCTTATTCAATTTTCGACCGTGGACAAGCCTCAGCAGCACGCCCTGGCGGAGTTGAACTGGGAAGAGCGCCCAGCCTGCCGTTTGGGGCGGTTGGCACTCCAAATCCGTGTGTTCTGAGTTTTAATTCAGCAGCGGCCGACACATCACTTGAACAAATCAATGTACAAGTCTGTCAATCAGGCCCCCCACGCACGTCATGGCGTCAACTTCAGATGCGCTAATGATAAGGTTTATAATGAAGCCACTTACATCAATCCAACCCCATCGACAAGTCAAGGGTATGACCTTGATTGAGTTGATGGTGGTGCTAGCCATCATAGGCATTTTGGCAGCGTTGAGTTACCCCAGTTACCGTGAGTACAGGGCACGTACACAGCGAGCCCTTGCCAAGAGCACGTTGCTTGAAGCAGCGCAGTGGCTGGAGCGTCAGTACACCATTTCCAACAGGTACGACCAACAGACTGACGGTACGGCAATCATGCTGCCCAATGACTTCCGGTACATCCCCAAGGGGAGTAACGCCACCTCAGCAAGCTACGAGATTCGCTTCGGTGGAGCAACTGTCCCAGCGGATAACCAAAACCAGTCAAAGTATTCACTCAAAGCCCAAAACATGGGCCCAATGACCGGTGACAGATGCGGTGAATTTGTACTTTCCCATATAGGGGAAAAAGAGAACCTTATTTCCAACGTAAGAACACCGCTAAGGCAAAACTGCTGGGACCGATAAATACAAGCCTCACGCACTCAACCCATTTGCCCTGTAACCCAGAGGGGCAGACACCGCAAGCGCAGTGCGGTTTCCCCAACCTCTTGGCAGGCCCACTACAATTCGTGCCATGCACTTATTTCATCGATTGCCTGTCCGATTGGCGCCGATTGCCACCATGGTGTTGATCTGCACTGGCACCGGGCTGCCTGCACGGGCCGACCCTTTTTTAGCGCCCAGCACGGCAGCCCCTCGAGCCCCCGCACGCCAAGCAGCATCAAGCCTCAACAGCGCGACAGCAGCCAAGGCCAAGGAGGTCACCTCAGCAGAGCCTGAGGTGCGCCATGTGGTGATTGAAGGCAACAGCTCGCGCATTGAAGAGACCCGCGTGCGCGGACAGGTTCAACGCATCACCGTGACCCCCAAGGGGCATAACTCAACCAGCTATCTGATTTTGCCAGGTGACGGTTCGGGCTCAGAGTCTTCACGCAACTCAGCGGGCAAACGCGTCTGGAACGTTTTGCAGTTTTAAGCTGGCCCCATCCTATTGCCTATTGCCTCATGGCTGTATTTACCCACGTTCCGTTTGATGAAGCGGCCCAGTTGTTGCACCGTTTGCAACTGGGCCGCCTGAGCCGGCTTGAAGGCATTGCCAGCGGCATTGAAAACTCCAATTATTTTGCCACCACCGACCAAGGCCGCTACGTTTTGACGGTTTTTGAGCGGCTGGGCTTTGAGCAACTGCCGTTTTATTTGCAGCTGATGAAACACTTGTTTGAAGGCGGCATCCCCGTGCCTGCGCCGCAGAGCTCGGCCACCGGTGAGCTGGTGCACATGGTGCAAGGCAAACCGGCAGCCGTGGTTGACCGGCTGGCAGGGGGGCATCGCTTGAACCCGGGCATTGATCATTGTCGCAGTGTGGGGGCCATGCTGGCGCGCATGCACCTGGTGGGGCAAACTTGCCCGGTGCAGCAAAGCAATTTTCGAGGCCTGGCCTGGTGGACGCAAACGGTGCCTGTGGTGATGCCATTTTTGTCTGAGGCCCAAGCCTTGTTCCTGCGTGATGAATTGGCCTACCAACAGCAGCTGGCGGCCTCACACAGGTTTGCCCAATTGCCGCAGGGCCCGATTCATGCCGACTTATTCAGAGACAACGTGTTGTTTGACACAGGGCCGCATGGGGTTGATCAACTGAGCGGCTTTTTTGATTTTTATTTTGCAGGCACCGATGTGTTTTTGTTTGACCTGGGGGTGTGCCTCAATGATTGGTGTATTGATGCCGACAACGGACAATTGATTGCTGAGCGTGCCCAGGCCCTGCTTGGGGCCTATGACAGCGTGCGTATGCTCGAAAGTGCCGAGCTGAGCCTGCTGCCAGGGTTGATGCGGGCTGCAGCGCTGCGTTTTTGGATTTCACGCTTGTGGGACAAGCACCTCCCACGAGACGCCACGTTGCTCAAGGCCCATGACCCCGCTCATTTTGAGCGGGTGCTTCGGCGCTGTCGAGCGCAGCCGTGGCACTATACCCATTCAACCTGAAGACGCTGTGTCGTCAAAGGGCGTGAAGGGCTTCTGATGGGCTTGTGATGTCTAAAACTGATTTTTCTTTGCTGAGCAATCAGCCCATGAACTTGCAAACGCTGCATGCCAAAGAAGGTATGGCTTGGGTGAGGCAAGCCTTTGCCTTGTTCATGAAATTCCCTGTGGGCTTTTTAGGGCTGGTTTGCACCAGCTGGTTGATCATGATGCTGGTGCTGTTGGTGCCTCACTTGGGGGTGTTTTTGACAGCCATGGCCACCCCCTGGCTGTCACTGGGTTTCATGCAGGCCAGTCGACAAGCCCTGAATGGCAAGGTGCCGTTAGTGAGTGTTTTTTTAGAGCCGCTCCGGTCCACGCCCTCACGCGTGCGCCCCTTGGTGATCCTGGGGGTGACTTATTTGAGCGTCTTTGCACTGATCATGCTGATTTCGGCGGGCTTTTGGGACGAGAACGCCTTGGCCGCGATGGTGGAGAAGTCGGCCCAAAACCCCAGCGACTTGCAACAGTTGATGCTGAACACGGAGTTTCAGACAGCGTTGATGCTGCGACTTGGGCTGCCTGCGCTGCTGGCAACGCTTTTTTGGCATGTGCCCCCGTTGGTTTATTGGGGTGGCCAACCCGTGGGTCGGGCCTTGGTTTTTAGCTTGATTGCCTTATGGCGCAACAAAGTGCCTTTTTTGATTTTTACAGCGGCTTGGCTACTGGTTGGGGCATTCATGGCCCTGGCTTGTACCTTGGTGCTGAGCCTGACAGGCTTGAACAGCTTGATGCCCGTGCTGAGCATGATTTTAATGACGGTGCTGGTCACGGTGTTTTATATCTCGACTTATTTCAGCTTTGCAGGTTGTTTTTGGGCGCAAAGTAAGCCTGACCCTGGCTGAGCTTAGGGTCTGGCTTGGGCTGGGCCTGAGGCTCTTTGTGCTCTACGGCAATAGCGCTGCACCTAGAGACTCATGGGCACTGAAGAAGGGCGTCCAAGTGCAGGGTCAATACCAATCGATTACTCTTTGTCTTCACACCAGCATTTGCCGACCTCATGAACAGTGTCATATCCCCAAGTTTCACCAGTGAAGAAGAATTGGCTGCGTTCCCCGCCTCTGTGCGCATTCGCAACCGCTTGGTGAGCGCCCAACAGCGCTACCACGCCAATGACAATATTTCAGCTTTCATCCAAGAGGGTGAACTCGAAGAGCTCAAAGCGGAAGTGCAGGCCAAAATGGCCGAGGTACTGCAAGCTTTGGTGATTGACACCGAGAGCGATCACAACACCCAAGACACCGCCCAACGTGTGGCCAAAATGTTTTTGCAAGAGGTGTTCAAGGGCCGCTATGTGCCCATGCCAGCGGTCACTGAGTTTCCGAACATCTCGCGCTTGAATGAGCTGATGATTGTGGGCCCGGTGACTGTGCGCAGCGCGTGATCGCACCACTTGTGCCCGATCATGGGCCGCGTGTGGATTGGGATTTTGCCCAACGAGCACTCTAACCTCATCGGCTTGTCAAAGTATGCCCGCATCTGCGAGTGGATCATGAGCCGACCGCAGATTCAAGAAGAGGCCGTGACGATGCTGGCTGATGAGCTGCAAACTCGGGTAAAACCGGACGGCTTGGGCATTGTGATGGAGGCCGACCACTTTTGCATGCATTGGCGCGGCGTCAAAGACAGTGAGTCGATGATGACCAACAGCGTGATGCGGGGTGCTTTTTTGAAAGACGCCACGCTGCGCCGTGAGTTTTTGTCGCTGTTGAGCAAGAAAAATCAATGACGGGCCAACGGGCCTATTTTTTGACCAAGTGGAGACCCCTATGCTCGTGCGCCTGATGTATGCCAGCCGTGCCACCCAAACGCTGACCCAAGATGACTTGATGGCCATTCTTAAAAAGTCCAAAGCCAACAACCCGGCCCAGGGCATCACAGGGGTTTTATGCCAGTCAGGGTCAATTTTTTTGCAAGTACTGGAGGGGGGTCGATTGAGTGTCAGCGCCCTTTACAACAAAATCACCACCGACCCTCGACACCACGATGTCATGCTATTGAATTTTGAAGAAGTGAGTGAGCGCAGCTTTGCAGGCTGGTCAATGGGCCAAGTGCACATGCAGCGCATCAACCCCGCCTTGCTGCTGAAATATTCAGACAAGGCCGTGCTTGACCCGTACAGCATGCCCGGCGCCGCTTCGATGGCGCTGTTCAAAGAGCTGGTGGCCACAGCTTCGGTGATGGGCCAAGGCTGAGCGTTGCTGGACACGCCATGGAGGGCCCCTCAGCCCTCCTCACAGACCACTCAAGGCACGTTCAATGCGCCGACGGCTGACTTGGGTTTTTGGCACTGGCATCGAAAACCAGTTGCGCACGTCTTGCTCAAGGCCGATGCCGTGCATGTAGTTGTACAACGCCTTTTTTAAAGCGCCTCCCAGGGCGTCGTGGTCGACGCCAGTGGGGTCGATGAAAGCAATGTCGTTTTTGGCAAATGACCCGGGGGGCAAGGGTTGCAACGTCACGCCGTAGTCTTGAGGGTTTTGCCCCACGGGGGAGTGCACGGTGCACGCAAATCGGTGAAAAAAGCCCGACTGAATGCAGCCCGCCTCAAACAATTGGCGCACGTACTCAAGGGCATCTACAGTGTCTTGAACGGTTTGAGTCGGAAAGCCATACATCAAATAAGCATGCACCAAAATGCCAGCCTCTGACAGCGCATGAGTCACACGGGCCACTTGATCGACCGAGACGCCCTTTTTCATCAAATTCAACAACCGGTCAGACGCCACTTCAAGGCCGCCTGAGATGGCGATGCAGCCACTGTCAGCCATTTGTTGGCACAAAGCAGGGGTGAATGATTTTTCAAAGCGGATGTTGCCCCACCAAGAAATTGACAAGCGCCGGCGCAGCAGTTCGGCGGACAGGGTTTTCAAGGCTTTGGGCGGGGCGGCCTCGTCGACAAAATGAAACCCGGTTTGTTGGGTTTCTTGCACAATGGCTTGAATGCGGTCAACCAACACCTCGGCAGTAGCGCCCTCGTAGCGTGAGATGTAATCCAGGCTCACATCGCAAAAACTACATTTTTTCCAGTAGCAGCCGTGGGCCACCGTGAGTTTGTTCCAGCGCCCATCAGACCACAAGCGGTGCATGGGGTTGAGCATGTCCAGCATTGAGAGGTAGCTGCCCAGTGGCAGACCGTCCCACGTGGGCGTGCCCACGTCGGCAAAGGGCACTTCGGGCTCTCCCCAGTTGATGTAGCGTACCGCTTGGGTGGCCGCATCGCGCACAAATGTGCGCACCAAACGCTGCTGAGATCGCCGACCTTGCAGGTGCTCTAGCAAGCATAACAACGGGCGCTCGCCAGCATCGAGCATGACGTAGTCAAAATAATCAAACACGCGCGGCTCGCTCAACTCACGCAGCTCGGTGTTGGCAAAGCCGCCCCCCAAACAGGTGACCGTCTGCGGGGCCACGGCCTTGATGGCTTGGGCCATGCGAAACGCACCGTAAACCGTGCCTGGAAAAGGCACTGACACCAGCACCACGCTGGGCTGGTGTCGCTCAATGGCGGCCAAGGTCAAATCAACCAACGTTTGGTCGACCAAATTGAATGGGGCCGCCAAGGCATGCGACAGGGGCTCGAAGCTGGCTTGGCTTTGAGCCAACGACTCGGCGTAGCGCACAAACTCAAACCGCGAATCAATGGCCTCACGCACCACGTCTGACAGGTCGTTGAGATAGAGGGTGGCCAAATGACGTGCCCGGTCTTGCGTCCCCAGGGCGCCAAACGCCCACGCCAAGGGGTCTTCACCGTCTTCGGCCAGATAGACATCCAAAGACTCAAAGCGTGCGCCCTCAGGCAGGAAACGCCGGGTGGCCAGGCGATGCGCCAGCGTGGCATCGCGCCCCTGCAAAAAGGCGACGGTCGGGTTGATGGTGGCGTGGTAGCCATCGAAACGATCGATGAATGCTTGAACCCTGGGTGTGCGAGCCGCTTGGGGCAAAGCCTCAATGTGGGCTCGCACACGTGTCAGCCCCTGCTGAGAAAAGAGTTGCAACACCAGAGCCAGGGCAATATCTTCTTGCACGGCATCAATGCCCCTGGAGCGCAAAAAACCTGTGAGATAAGCGGTGGAGGGATAAGGCGTATTAAGCTGCGTCATGGGTGCAATGACAGACAACACGCGCACAGCAGGGGATGGCATGACTGAACTCAATGGCCTTGAATCAGGTTTTTGAAATCAAAATCAATAGGTGCCGATGTAGTCTTTCTTGCCTACCTCGATGCCGTTGTGCCGCAGGATGGCATAGGCTGTGGTGACATGAAAAAAGAAATGAGGCAGCCCGTAGTTGAGCAAATATGACTGCCCCGTGAAGCGCTTTTCTTTGGGTGTGCCGGCCTGGGTGACGATGTCGCGGGTTGCGCTGCCTTCAAACTGCATGGCATTCAAACCGTTGATGAAAGCCAGCGTCTTTTCAATGCGGGCTTGCAATTCATCAAAACTTTGCTCTTGATCGTCCCAGCTTGGCACTTCAACGCCAGCGAGTCTGGCAGAGACACTTTTTGCAAAATCACAGGCCACTTGAACTTGCCGCAGCAAGGGGAACATGTCAGGGTACAAACGCGCCTGCAGCAAAGTGCTGAGTTGGATTTGACGCCCAACCGCTTGGTCTTGGGCCTTGGACAAGACATGGCTCAAACCCCCGAGCATCTGATTGAACACGGTGTGCGAGGTCTGGTGCAGTGAGTTGCTCATGGGGGCTTTCTTTGGGTGAGAGAGGTGGGAGGGTTGAGAGGGATGTTTGAACCACAACGTCGGACGAGGCAATGCGCAAGCGACTTGCCGTGGAGAACAAGGCCTTTTTATAGGCCCAAACTGATATTGGTGATATTGGAACATCACTGACGAGACGTTCAATAGCATTGTGTTTCAAGGCCAATCGGGGGCATCTGGGGCAGTCTTGAAGCCATAAAGTGCAAGCACATTGTCCACTGCCTGCGGCTTTTGCCGTCAAAATCATGACCCCATCAAACCGTCGTAATGTCAATGCTCATGCCCGCACCCATACCCAAGCTGTCAAGTCTCGGGGGCATTGTGGCGGTGTGTTAGCCGTCTGGGCGCTTTGCGCACTCACACAGGCCCAAGCCAATGAAGTGTATGTCGGCGTTGGCATGCCCAGTGTGGTGCTGGGGTATGCCCTTTCGTTAAACCCAGAGACCACCCTGCGCGCAGACTTTGCCACCCTAGGCACCCGCACCAGCTCAGGCGCTGAAGAAGGCATCGATTACAGCTCGCGGCTCAAAGCTGACCGCTTGAGTGTCTATTTGGATTGGTTTCCTGTGCAAAACAATTTTCGAATCACCGGCGGACTGACTGCAAACCAGATCGAAATCGACTTGAGCGCTGGCATCTCGGGGTCATCCATCACCATTGGCGACACCAACTACGCACTGAACACGGGTGACCGCTTCAACGTGCAAGTGACGTTTCCCAACACCACGCCTTATCTGGGCCTGGGCTGGGGTCACCGAGGCATTGATAGCAGATGGGGAATGCATGCTGACCTAGGGGCCGTGTTTGGCAAGGCCAAGGTCAACACCTCACTCAGCGGTGGGCTGGCCTCGCAAGTGTCTCAAGCTGATGTGGATACGGAAACTCAAGAGATTCGCGATGGTGTGGGCAAATTGTTCTTCATCCCCCAATTGACAGTCGGGGTCAGCTATCGCTTCTAGTGGCTGTTCGCGCCTGGTGCGCTCTAGGCAACGGCCTGGATCCCCGCCTGCGCGGGGATGACGGGCTTTGGGTCGCACATCCCCCCACGTCATTCCCGCGCAGGCGTGAATCCAGCAGCCTGCGCACTTCGTCATCTCCGCCTCAACAATTCAACCTGTCAAATTCACTGAGACGGGGTACTAGGGGCTGTTCGCTGTACAAGCTCATCGCGCACTGCTTCGCATGATTGAAGCTCTTCGAGAGAATATCGCTTTACGGCCTCTGTGAGGCCGATGAAGTCGAATTGATTCATCTTGCGGGGCGCATTTTCAGCGCACCGGCTGAATCTCGGTCACGGTGAACTTTCCGGCGTCGCTGATGGCCTTGAATTTCACCTTGTCGCCGGCCTTCAGCTTGTTGATCATGGCCTTGTCCTTGACGACGAAGACCATCGTCATGCCGGGCATGTCCAGGCTTTTGATCTCCGCGTGCTTGAGCGTGATCTTGCTAGCTTCCATGTCGACTTTGCGGACTTCGGCGTCCGTCATGTCGGCAGCAGCTACGCTAGCGGCTGCCGCCGACTTGTGATGCGCGTAGTCGGCCATAGCCGCCACCGGCGCCAACAGGGCCAACGCGGAGATGGCCAGCAGGGTCTTCAGATGGGTATTCATGATTCGCTTCCTGTAGGGGGTGGAGCAGGGGTTAGTGGATCGGGTTGCCAGGCCCGCCGACATCAGGTGTTGAGTGCTTTTCATTTGAATGACCATCGGCTACTTGCTGGTCGCGGCAGCCACGACCTTCACCTTGCCGACCATGCCAGCCGCAAAGTGGCCGGCGATCAAGCAAGCGAAATCGAAGTCCCCGGCGCGGTTGAAGGTCCAGATGATCTCGCCGATCTTGCCGGGTGCGACGTGCGCCATGTAGGGCTCGCTGTGCTCCATGGTCGGGAACTTGACCATCAGTGCCGCGTGTTCATCGAGCTCCTTCTTGGTGCCGAGCACGAACTCATGCATCACGGCACCGTTGTTCCTGATAATGAGCTTGATGGTCTCGCCTTGCTTGACTTCGAGCTTGTCCGGCGTGAATCGCATGTTGTCTGTCATCTTGAATTCGACGGTCCGCATGCCTGCATTCGCATCTCCGGCGATGCCCCAGGCCTTCTGCTCCTTCTTGACCGCGCCGTCCTTCTTGTCGTGCGGCTTGTTGGTGTGAGCCAGGGCAAGTCCGGAGGTGGCCAGCCCGGCGGTCAACAAGATTGTGTTGATCAATTTCATGTTTGGTTTCCTTGGCTTGCATTCAGTGGTGCGGATGCTTGGGCTGAGGTGCCGTGGTTCCAGCGGCATCTGTCGGCCTCACCCCGCCATGGCCGCGCAGGAAGCTATAACGCGTAACCTGATAATGCTGTGTTCATGAGTCATTGGGTTGCTTCATGCAATTTTGCTCCGTGAGAGATCGGATTTTCGTCAGTGTTGAGCATGCCCGCCCGACCCACCTGGGACAGGCTTGCGAACCTTGACCTCGGTGTCGGTCGCCGGCTTGGCCAGCGGGGGCATGGAGCCGGTGCCCTCAGCCTTGAATCGGGCTGGGTCAGGCAGTGCGCCCGTCCATTCGTAGGCCACCTCGCCGGGCGGGTGTTTGTACCAACCGGGGTCCTTGTAGTCGCCTGGCTTTTGGTCCTTGCGCACCTTGACAACACTGAACATGCCGCCCATGCCGACGGCGCCGAATGGGCCCGTTCCGGTCATCATGGCGGCGGTGTTGTCGGGTAGCGGCATCTCCATCTCGGTCATGTCCTTCATGCCGCGCTCGCCCATCACCATGTAGTCGGGGATCAGCTTGGTGATCTGCTTGGCCACTCCCCGGTGGTCAACGCCGATCATGGTCGGCACGTCGTGGCCCATCGCGTTCATCGTGTGGTGGCTCTTGTGGCAGTGGAAGGCCCAGTCGCCTTCTTCGTCGGCCAGGAAGTCGAGCTGCCGCATCTGGCCTACGGCGATGTCGGCG
>JANMEO010000187.1:0-25894 GCA_031376995.1 Burkholderiales bacterium | reverse complement strand
GTCAATGCACGGAGAATGGCCAAGTTAATCTCTTCCATGCTCATCATCAAGCCCGAGGCGGCCAATCTGAAGTCATACAGTGATTCAGCTTCAATGGCCCGAATCACTTCCATGTAGGCATGAAACGGCCCAGTCTCCTCGACCAGGGCTTGGTACACCCGCTCTGGCACCGGGATGGTTTTTAACAAGCGCTCAAACGGCTGCTGAAACATGCGATCAAGCAGTGAGAAAACGCCGCAAATGAACATTTCGCTGCGAATCTCTTCATCCCCTGCGCCGCGGCCGAGCTCTTCCATTAAAAAGCCGCGGCGTATGGCCGAAAACATCACAGGTTTGAGATTAGGGTCTGTGCTGGCGGTAGCCAGTAACAGCGCCAACCAACTTTTGAGACGCTGATAACCCAGCATCATGATGGCGTGTCTGAATGAGCTGATCTCAACCCTCAAGCCAAAGGCTGGCGAATTGATGTGGCGCAGTAATTTGAAGGCCAGCGTGGGGTCGCGCTTGAGGGTGAGCTCAAGTTTGTCGATGGGCTCTTTTTGATCCACTCGATGGATCAACTCGACAATCACTTGCATATCCGTCTGCGCCCCAGCCAAGCCCGCTTTCGACCCGGCCTCGGGAATGATGTCGTCAAGAGGCCAACCAATCACGGCTGCGGCCTTTCGGCTGAAGCTGAGCTCCATGTTGGCGATGGTGCGCACACCTGCTTGAACGTGTTGCATCACGCGATTAGCGCCAACCGGTGCCTCCAGCTCACCCAAACGGCGATCGTCACTGAAATCGATGATCGAGTATTTGAAACATTGAAGCAGCTCGCGTGGCAGCTCTTGCAACGGCCGCCCTTTCAAAAGTAGCGAATTGCCGTTGCGATGCAACGCTTGGATCGACTCGATGTTGCTGGGGTCACCAGCCATGAAGGCAGGCACCTCAACCATGAAATTTGCACAAGGATGGGCTTGGAGCAAATCATGAAGCAAAGTCTCACTGGCCACATTGAGAGACACTCGGCCACCGTCTGCGGGCCAAACGCTTCCCACCGCTAGCAAGAGTTGCGAGACATCCAGCACCGAATCTGAGTTAATCGGGAATACGGTCAAGCGTGTCGCAACCACGGCGCGACTGACATCAATGAATGGCGAATAACCGAGGGCCACTTGGCCCAACAAGGCAATATCCAGCACGCAATTTCTCCAGTGAGGGTGGACTGCCACGCTGCGGCTGACTGCAAGCAACCGCGAACCATCTGCTGCCTAACCAATTAACTGACTAACCGTTGATGTACTGAAACAGTGATAAACGCTGCACCATGGCGTACGACTTCAGTGCTGCATCGTAGCCGGTTTGTTGATTTTTAAAATCGGAAACTGCTTGCACCAAATCTAAATCTTCTGCTGCAGAGCGCTCAACCTGGGCTGCAAATTTTTGGTCGGTGATGCGACTGGTTTCGATGTCAATGCGGTTTAAGACGTCACCCGCCCTTGACCGCGACAGCAACATGTTATCCATGATTGAGTCAACATTTCTCAAATTGTCAGCATTAGATTGTGCAATTTGAAACCGGGTTCGGTTGGGAGTTGTGAGGTCGGCCACTGAACGATCAAGAACATCGAAGACGCTGAGGTTGGCAGCCGAGGGCGCCACATTGAATTGGTCCCCCGTCGCGGGGGTCCCTTCTATTGCAAAAGCCATACCGTCAATCTGAATCGACGCGCCTGCGACAAATGTGGCCCCAGACACCACGGTAGCCCCAGGTGCTGGCGGCTCGGTTGGCGTTCGGACAATGTCGTAAGTGGTGGGGCTGGTGAAGGTGACGGCGTAGGTGGCGGGTGGCGTGGCAAAGTAGGTGGTCGGGTCGGTGACCGAGCCCGCATTGATCCACGCACTGCTCACCAAAGGGCCAGCGCTGGTTTCAAAAATGCCGTTACCTGTGCGTGCATTGAGCCAAGCGCTAGAGCCATCGGACGATAAAGGCAGTGCCGTGTCTTGTTCACCACGAATTTCACCCGCAGTGCCAAAAAACTGAACCCCAGCCGTGGTTTCGACAAAAGGCGGCTGCGTCGACCCTTGGCCGCCGAAAAGATGGCTGCCAGCACCATCGGAGCGGTTGGCCACTGAGAACAGCTGGTTGCGAATGTCACGCAAGCGCTCGCCCAGACCCGCTCGCTCGCCGTCAGAGTAGCTGGCGTTACCTGCGGCCAGCATGACTTCGCGGGCTTGATGCAGCAAGTCTCCCGCATCGCCCAATGCGGACTCGGTTTGCGACATGATGCTGAGGCTGGCATCCAGCGAGCGTCGACTGGCATCACTGCGGTTGATGCTAGCCAAGGCCCGTTCGGCGCGCGAAGCAGAGGCAGGATCATCACTGGGTTTGTTGACACGTTTGCCCGAGATGAGTCGGTCTTGAGCTTCACTGAGCTCGGTTTGACGACGTGTCAAAGTCGATAGACCCGCTTCAAACGCATTAGAAGTTGTCACGCGCATGGTAAACCTTCAGAAGTAAACGGGTGCTGGTCGGCTGACCAACCAACTGACCAACTGATTGACCCTATTAGCCTGCAACTTGCAGCAGGGTGTCCATCAATGACTGTGCAATCTGCAACACTTTGGCTGAGGCCTGATAAGACTGCTGGAACTGGATCAAACGTGCGGCCTCTTCATCCAAATTAACCCCCGTCTTACTGGTCAGTTGTGCCTGCACATCGGCCGCAATGATCTGTGACTGATTTGTTGCTGAGCGAGAGCTTTGAACCCTGACCCCGATGTCAGCCAACGCATTGGCGTAAGCATCGGTGATGGTGCCGCCCGGAATGACAACGGCAGGAGGCCCGGCGCGCGTCTCTTGCCCCACTATGGCCTCATCACGCATGGCCAGCATGGCCGCAGCATTGCCGTTGTTGGCCGCGGGGTAACGCGTGGGCTCAATGCTCAACATGTCCCCATTGCGCGGCACCCCCGTCAAGGTCATGCTCCAGTCATTGCGCTGAGTCGGGGTACTGGGAAGCCAGTCTTCGCTGTTGATGGCCACAGCAGGTTGCCACAAACCCGTGCCACTGCGGACCACCGCATTGGTGCTGTCGAGCATCTCCCAGCTATAGCCCCCGACATCATCGGTGAACGTGATGCGAGACGTGAGGGGCGCACTGGAGGGGTCGACAGTCACTGCTCGGATTTGCCCCACAGCCACTGTGCCCACGTTTTCAACCCCCTTGCTGGCCGTCACAGGTGCTGCAGCAGCAATGCCCCGGGGGTCGCTGAGTACGAGCTGCAGGCTTTTTGCGCCCTGCCCCACAGGTTGCAGCAAAAATTTATCGCCGACGGCGGGTAAGGCACTGGCTTCAACATTCAAAGTGAAACCGTCAATGAGATCACCCGCGTTGACTGTGCGAACTAAGCCGTCGCTCAAGCGTGTGAGTTGATACGGCCCGGCACTGCCCCCCATGGGGACCACCAACTCATAGTCAGATGCGCGCAGCTCGGTCGCGTCCGCCACCGTCATGCTGATACTGGATGCCAAACTGCCATTGCTGTTGATGTAAGACGCGACAGGAAGCCCCCCAGAGACAGCATTTTGTGCATGAGCCAGAACGCGGGTGTCGGCCATGGCAAACAGCGGCGAACCACTGGTGGCAGACCCCAAATCAAGGCCCAAGGATTGTTGCTCATTCATGCGGTAGCTGATCGCCGTGGCCATCTGCCCCAAAAAATTGCGCGCATCGGTCAGATCGTACTCTTGAAACCGAAGCAAACCCGCGATCGAACCCGCCGAGAACAAGTTGTCTGGGAGCACCCGATCTCCAGCCTGATCTTTGATGGCAACCTGAATTTTTTCAGTGTCATAGGCGTTGGTGGTCGCAGACAAGGTGCTGGCATTGAACCCAAGAACCAATTGCTGCCCACCGCCCATGAACACACTCACAGAGCCATCTTGTGCCGACAAAGTGCTGATTTGAAGCAGATCACTGAGCTTGCTGAGCGCCAAGTCACGCTGGTCGAGCAGATCATTGGGCTGATGACTGGTGGTGTGCGCCCGTGAGATTTTCTCGTTGAGCGAAGCGATCTCGCTCGTTAAGGCGTTGACGGTTGAAACCGACACCTTCAAGTCTTGGCTGACCCCGGTTTGCAAAGAATCAATGCGATCCGATGCGGCCCGAAATCGCAACGCCAGCTCTCCCGCGCGAGACAACACCACCTGCCTTGCGGAAGAGTCTTCTGGCTTGTTGACCACGTCCACAAAGGCATTAAAAAACTGGCCTGCCGAATGGCCAATGCCCGCTTCTGCGAGCCCAAAAACTTTCTCGAGCTGCTCCAATTGGGCTGTGCGTGTGGCGTCAGCAGCAGCTACCGACTTGGTGGTTGAAGCCTCGCGCGCCAGAAACTCATTGTGAGCCCGCTTCACGGTAGTGATGTCCACCCCTTCACCAAAGTATCCAGCGCCAGAGTAACGCCCCCCCGACGTGGCCATATCGACCGACTGCCTCGAAAAGCCTGGTGTATTAGCGTTGGCAATGTTGTGGCCTGTGGCTTGCAATGCGGCAAAGCTGGCGTTGAGTGAGGTCACGCCAATCGACATCAATGAGCCCATGGCGTCGCTCCTTTCGTCCTTAAGCCACCATGCGCTGCAAGCGCAGGGTGGTGTGAATCACGCGGATGAGCTTGTCTGCATAGCCAGGATCTGTGGCGTAACCCGCACGCTGCAGACCCTGTGCAAACGTTTCAGCCGTATGGGCAGACTGAAGCACTTGGCTATAGCGTGGGCTATTTTTGAGCAAATTGGCATAGTCGTTGAAAGCGGACTCATAAGAGTCATAGGCTCGAAACTGCGCCTTGACTTTAAGGGGGCGGCCATTGTGGTACTCAGTGGTGGTGACTTCAGTCACCGGCCCCGCCCATCCAGGTGTGGCCTTGATGCCAAACAAATTGAATGAATTGCTGCCATCAGGGTGTGTAATTTCGCGGCGACCCCAGCCTGATTCATGGGCCGCTTGCGCCACCATGAAACTGGCTGGAATGCCGGTGAGCGCGCTGGCCTCGGAGGCCGCCTTGGTTTGTTGCTTAACAAAGTCAACTTGTGTGATTTGAGAGGGCGATAACGGCCCCCCCGACAAATCCGCCCCCTCGATGCGGGTCGTCTTATTGGTCGCTGTGACGGGCAACCCCGCCCTGTCATTGAGAGGGGTCTTTAAGCCCATGGCTTGTGGCAAACCGGAGAGAAAACCAAATTCTGCAGTGAGGTCATCAGGGCCCCCATCTATGCCGCCCTCAACCCCTCGAGGGCCTGCTTGCTTTTCTAGCTGACGCTCAATCGCTTCGCTCAGACCACGGGGCATGCCGGTCATCATGCTGGCATATTGAGCGTCCAGCATGTCGGTCCCCATCTGACTGCCCGCATTGTCAAGAATGCCCGAAGCCAAACTGGCCTGGCGCATGCTTTTCATGAGTTCTTGCATGAAAAGGGCCTCAAATTGCTTGGCGGCATCCTTGACCGCAGCCTTGGGATCGCGAGCAGCAATGGCGCGCAGCGCATCCACGCTTCGGCTGTCACTCACCAAGCCTTGGTTCAACAACCCTAAGCTGGCGTTAGGTTGGTTGGTCAGCATCATCAAATGACCTCAATGTCGGCATTCAAGGCGCCAGCAGATTTCATCGCCTGCAGGATGGCCAACAAATCTTGGGGCGTGGCACCCAGTGAATTCAAGGCTTTCACCACTTCAGCCAAGCGCGTGCCGGTAGGCAACTGAATGAGGGTGCCAGGCTCTTGGCGGATGGTGATGTCGGCTTTTTCGGTGACCACGGTTTGCCCCCCCGAAAGGGGTGCGGGTTGGCTCACCACAGGGGTTGTGTTCACCGTCACCGACAAGCTTCCGTGGGCGACCGCACAGGCTGACAACGTGACCGACTGATTAACCACCACCGACCCCGTGCGCGCATTAATCACGATTTTGGCTGCTGGAGCGGCCAATTCAATGGGCAAGTTTTCAATGTCAGCCATGAATGCCACACGGGCATCACTGTCAGAGGGCATGCGCAAGCGCACCACGCGCCCATCCACCGCCTGCGCGACACCTTTGCCCATGCGCGTATTGATTGCACGCGCGACCTCACGAGCCGTGTTGAAGTCGCCCGCTTTGAGATCAAGCTGCATGAACTCGCCCTCGTTAAGCGGCGTGGGCACGGCACGCTCAACGGTCGCCCCCTCGGGGATGCGACCTGCACTAAGGTGGTTGATCTGAACTTTAGAGCCACCGGCCGAAGCGCCTGCCCCGCCCACCATCAAGTTACCCTGGGCCAAGGCATAAATCTGGCCGTCAGCCCCTTTCAGCGGTGTGGCAATCAAGGTGCCGCCGCGCAAACTCTTAGCGTTACCCAAAGATGAAACGTTGATGTCCATGCGCTGCCCGGGCTGCGCAAAAGGAGCCAGCTCAGCCGTCACCATCACAGCAGCCACATTTTTAAGCTGCATGGTGGTGCCAGTGGGCACCGTGACGCCCATTTGCTGCAACATGGCGCTGATGCTTTGAGCGGTGAAGGGCGCTGAGTTGGTTTGGTCCCCAGTGCCATCCAGGCCCACCACGAGGCCATAGCCGACGAGGGGATTGCTGCGAACGCCTTGTACGGTGGCGATTTCTTTGATGCGAGCCGCTTGGGCGGGGATGGGCCACCACACGGCAGCGCTGGCCAAAAACGCGGTCAGCACAATCAAGGCACGGATGAACTTCTCGGTCTTGTCCATGGGGCACTCATCAACTGCAATGCCCCATTGTGTTGAAACTTAAATCGGCAGAACGCTCAAAAAGAAACGCGCTAACCAGCCAGTTCCCTGGGCTTCAGCCTGGGCCCCGCGACCCCGATTTTCAATGCGAACATTGGCGATCTGTGCAGAGGGCACGCTGTTGCCGGGCTGTATGGCACGGGGGTCAACCTGGCCAGAAAAACGAAGCACATCGACGTTGTGGTTAACGCCAATTTGTTTCTCACCGGCAATCACCAAGTGTCCATTGGGCAACACTTCAATGACCACGGCGGTGATGGCGCCTGAGAAGTCATTCGAACTCTCAGTGCTGCCCTTACCTTCAAAAGCGTTGCCCGAGGTCCCCCCCACCGTTGCCCGCCCATCTGCAAATGAGTTGATGGCCACGCCCGGCAAGCCGCTCAAGCTGGCGCCCACGGTGCCCGTCTTGTCGACTTTGCTCTTGTTAGTCTGCGTGGCGGACACTCTCTCAACAATGCGCACAGTGATGGTGTCACCCACCAAGCGCGCACGGTGATCTTCAAACAGGGGGCGGTACTGTGCGGCCTGGAAAATAGAGCCGTTGCTCACCGACGGCACCACCAAGGGCGTGGGTCGCACATAAATGGGCTCAGCCACATCAACCTTGGGCGCCGCATTCATGATTTGACAGGCTGAAAGTGGCATCAACAACAGTGCCAGCAATGACTGGGCAAAGTTCATGCGTCAAATGATCCTAGTTTGAACAACCAACCCTGTCAGGCGCAAACTCATAACTGACTCAAGCGCTGCAGCATCTGGTCTGAAGTCTGGATGGCTTTAGAGTTCAGCTCGTAGGCGCGTTGCGTTTGAATCATCGCAACCAACTCTTCAACCACGTTCACGTTAGACGTCTCGACAAACCCCTGCTGTAAAGTGCCGATGCTGTTGACACCGGGGACACCGGCATTCGGGGCCCCTGAGGCCGCCGTTTCAGTGAATATGTTTTGGCCTTTGGGCTCTAGACCCGCCGTATTGAGGAAGCTGGTCAATGGCAGTTGGCCCACGACTTGCGGTGCGGCCTGCCCCTGAAGCAAGACACTGACGGTGCCATCGCGGCCCACGGTCACGTTTTGTGAGTTCGCGGGGATGGTAATGCCTGCTGCAAGCGGATAACCATTGTTGGTCACCATTTGGCCCTGCGCGTTGACCTGAAATGAGCCATCACGGGTGTAGCCCAAGGTGCCATCGGGCATCTGAATTTCAAAAAAACCATTGCCCTGTATCGCCAGGTCCAGGCCGTTCTTGGTCTCCGAAAGACTGCCCTGAGAAAACACCCTTGACGACGCAACGGCACGCGTGCCCAGGCCCGCCTGCAGTCCGGTAGGAAGGGTGGTTTGCTCGTTGTTGTTGGCGCCTGGTTGCCGAAGATTTTGATACATCAAGTCTTCAAAGACAACGTGCGAACGTTTGTATCCGTTGGTCGAGACGTTGGCCAAGTTGTTGGAGATGGCATCAAGCTGGCTTTGCTGGCCCTCCATGCCCGTTTTTGCAACCCACAATGAACGCATCATGTTGAAACTCCTTCAAGCCCGCGGTAAAACGAATAGGTCGAGGTCATAAACTGGGTCAATTGAGCGCCAGAAGTTGGGCCGCTGCTTTTTCATTGCCCTCGGCGGCTTGCAGCATCTTCATCTGGGCTTCAAATTGCCGCGCGGCAGAGATCATGGCCACCATGCTCTCAACCGGGCTGACATTCGAGCCCTCTAGCGCACCATCTTGCAGCCGGGCAGTGCCATCAGTCGGCAAGTCGCCGTCCGCCGCCCTGAACAACCCGTCTTCGCCGCGAATCAAGGCAACCTCTGGCGTCACCAGCTTGAGTCGACCGATCGCAGTGGAGCGGCCGTTGCTGGAAGCACTGACGGTGCCATCTTGGCCAATGCTGACTTCGCTGTTGAGCGGCACCTGAATGGGCCCGCCATCACCCAACACCGGCAGCCCCGCTGCGGTGCTGAGCGTGCCATCTGAGGACAACATCAGAGACCCCGCCCGGGTATACGCCTCGGTACCATCGAGCCCTTGCACAGCCAACCAAGCATTGCCCTTCATGGCCACATCCAAGGGCCTTTGGGTGGCGGTGACGGGCCCCGCATCTGGGTTGTAACCTGGCGTTGACTCGAGCGCATACACACGCGTGCTAGCACCACTGCCCAAAACTGGCACCGACCGAAAGGCCTGCAACTCAGCGCGAAAGCCAACCGTCGAGGCATTGGCCAAATTATTGGCCAAGCTGTCTTGACGCTGCATCGTGGCTTTGGCGCCAGACATTGAGAGATAAATCATGCGATCCATGTGCCAACCTCCTTGGGCTCAAGCAGTCTTTAAGCGTTCATGAATTAACGCAGGTTGACCAAGGTTTGCAGCACCTGATCCATCGTTTTGATCGTTTGCGCGTTGGCTTGATAGGTGCGCTGAGCAACAATCATGTTGACCAGCTCAGCCGTCAAATCGATGTTGGAGGCCTCCAGGGCCCCAGACAACAACTGGCCCATACCGCCGTCACCAGGCGTACCCACGACAGGGTCGCCTGAGCTGAACGTTCGGCCCCAGGTGTTGCCACCTTGCGCCTGCAAACCCTGGGAATTGCGAAAATTAGCAAGCTCCAATTGCCCTGCCGTTTTAAACTGGCCATTCGAATAACGGGCCGAAATGACCCCATTAACCTCAAACTGAATCCCCGTGAGCTGCCCGGCTGAATAACCATTTTGTGCCAAATCAGTGACCGAAAAATTGGAGCCAAACTGAGTGGCCCCAGACAGGTTGATTAGGACCCCAGGGATGGGCTCGGTCACTGCCCCCACCGAGTTGGTTGTGCTGGGAATATCGACGGTGAACAACCCATCTAATGGCAGTGTCGGTGCGCTGCCATCAGCTGGAAAAGTCACGATGGTCGATGGCAATGGATTGCCTGCGCCATCATCCACCACAGGCAGGCCGTTGGCCGTGATGTAGACATTCCAGGTGTCAGTGGCTGCCTTCTGAAAGAAATACACCAAAGAGACATCTTGCCCCTTGACGTCATACACCGCCACTGAAGTGGCATTGTTGTAGGTGTCGGCATCCAGCAAGTCGAGCTGAGGCACCGCAGCCGGGTCGGGGGCAGTCACAGGATCCCGAGCGTCCATATTGAGGTCTATCCGAATTCGGCTGGTTGGCGCAGGGGTGATGCCTGCCGTGGGTACTTGCAGCGCAACCGCCTGGCCGGGCTGGATGGTACCGGTGCCATCTGCCACATAGCCCAACAGCCGCTCTCGGTTGTTATTGACGATGTATCCATCTCTGTCAATCTTGAACTGACCGTTACGGGTGTAACTGACCGAGCCACCCTCAGGCGCGACCTGAAAAAATCCTCCCCCGTTGAGCGCCAGGTCCAGGGGGTTTTCAGTGGTGTCGGTATTGCCTTGGGTAAACTGCTGCGACACCGCCCCCAGCATCACACCGATGCCAGAATTATTGACCCCTGAGCCATTGAGCGCTGTGGCATAAAGGTCAGCAAACTCAGCCCGTGAAGCCTTGGCCCCGTAGGTGTTGGAGTTGGCCACGTTGTTGCCAATCACCTCGAGGTTCTTGGCAGTGGCATTTAAACCGGATAGGCCTTGTTGGAACGTCATGATTTACCTCTGCAAATGGGTGAAAGTTGAAGCACTCTCAAAAAAACAATGGCCTCATCAGCGCTTAAGCCCGATGAGGGTCAGTTGAAAGCTTTGACCGCGCTATAGGGCACTGCGCCCGAGATTCCCAGTTCAAGGTTCAAGGCTTTGCCACTGGTGCTGACCGAGTTCACCCGGTCCAACATCAACGTGGTCGCCTCCGTGGCAACACCCCCAGTGGTGGCTGTGACCTTGAAGCGCAATGACTTTGCATCAATGCCTTGAGCCGCCAGCTTGGCCGCGTCCCACTCAAAATTCTGCACACCAGCGGTCTGAGCCCCCAACTCAATGACATCGAGCAACTGGCCCGTGGTCGTTTTGACATCGACTTTGACAGCACTGGCCGGGCCTCCCAACTCGAATGCTCCCCGCCCAACGCCGCCTGAGACAGCCAGATGATCCCCTTTGACCACGACATCCCGGCCCACCAAGCCCGTGCCTTGCATCACTTGAAGCTGCATGAATTGGCTCGACAGGCCCTGCAAGGCGGTGTTGACTTTTTCAATGCCATTGACCGTATTGATCTGCGCCATTTGGCTCGTGACTTGAGCGTTATCCATGGGGTTCAAAGGGTCTTGGTTTTGCATTTGAGCCACCAGCAGCTTCAAAAACCGGTCAGCCGTCCCCGCAGCATCCTCGGCGGGCGCTGCAGAAGACGTTGAGCCTGAGGTCAGGCTGGCAGGCAACCCCGACAGTGGCGACGAAACCGATGAAATGGCCATGGCATTCTCCAATCAAGCTGCAAGTTCGTTGTCATCCAAAGAGCTACTCAAGAACCCCCCATTTGCAGGGTCTTGAGCAACAAGGTCTTGGCTGTGTTCATCACTTCGACGTTGTTTTGGTAGGAGCGCGAAGCTGAGATCATGTTGACCATCTCCTCGACAGCATTCACATTGCTGTAAGTGACATACCCCTGATCATCGGCTTGAGGATGTTTCGGGTCATAGGTGCGGCGTCCAGGGCTGGGGTCTTCGGAGATATTGCTGACAGTGACCCCGGCTGAAGCCGCATCGGGTGACCCGCCTGCGCCCCCCTGCCCCAACGCCCCCATCACCTGACTCTGAAAAGTCAGCTGGCGCGCCTTATAGGCTGTGCCGTCTGGCCCCGCCACCGTGTCGGCGTTGGCCAGGTTTGAGGCCACGACATTGAGGCGTTGACTCTGCGCACTGATGGCGCTGCCCGAGACGTTGAAAATATTGAGCATCGACATGGTGCGTACTCCTTAATGAGCGTGGTTCGTGCCGGCTTATTGACCTTTGATGGCCTCAAGCATGGTTCGAACACTCGAGTTGATGAAGCGCAAGCTGGCTTCGTACTTGACCGAGTTGTCTGCAAAATTGGCCCGTTCGCGGTCCATGTCCACTGTGTTGCGATCCAGATTGGTTTGGCTGGGGGTGGCATAGGTGAGATTCGCTGACACCGATGATGTCAGCCGGTTGCCCCCCAAATGCGCAGGCGAAGTCACCGCAACGCTTGACGCGGCTCTCAACTGGCCTGTGGCTTGGGCCAAGGCTTGAGAAAAATTCATGTCTCGAGCCACAAACCCCGGCGTATCAGCATTGGCAATGTTGCTGGCCAGGAGCTGTTGACGCTGCGAGCGCAAAACCAGCGCTGTGCCCTGAAAATCAACGGCTTGTTGCATCTTATTCAACATCATCATCACCCAAGGCGTGAACCTCAGCCCCCCCCTTGAAAACCTTGTGCAAGGCATGCCCCATTGTGTTCATGAGAGGTAAAAACATGAGCCAAAATAGCAAGACAATGACCCTGCAATTCACGCGGTGACAGACCCCTGCAAAACCTACAGTGGGATCTCACGCATGCCCCTGCCAGGTGCCTCCATGAGCCCGCTTTTCAAACTTGCCCAGCCGTTGCAAGCCGCCTTCAACTTCAAGCGGATTCTCTGCGCATTCAAGGTTGATTCTTTGGGGCCTTTAGCTCTGGCGGCAGCGGCACTTTGGATGTCTGCAAGCGCTCATGCCCTGCCGCTGGAGCCTGCCTTGGAGGCCCAAATTCAGGCCCATGTACTGGGGCTCATGCAATCCCATCCCTTGATGCGCGCAGACCCAGGCAATCTTGACAAGGCTGCCGACACCATCAACCCCCTGGGCCCCATCGGCCGCAAAGCGCATGTGACCGTTGGCGCCATCGATCCACGACTGCGCTTGGCACCTTGTGCGCACATTGAGCCCTATCTGCCATCGGGCTATCAGTTAAGCGGCAGATCAAGAATTGGTTTGCGTTGCCTCAAAGGCCCCACCGCGTGGCGCATCTCCCTGCCGGTTCACATTCAAGTGCTTGGCCGAGGCTGGATCGCACTGAACGATATTCGACCCGGCAGCGTTCTCAGCGTCCAAGACTTTGCCTTGGGAGACATCGATCTCTTCGCCGATGCAGCCGCCCCTGTCGTCGATCTCAAGGCCCTCCAAGGGCGCATCACATCACGCGCTCTAGGGGCGGGTGATGCCATTCGACAAACGCACCTCAAGCCCAAGCAATGGTTTTCAGCTGGCGATTCGGTTCGCGTGCTGGCCGCTGGCAAAGGCTTTGCGGTCACGGGACTGGGTCAGGCACTCACGCCGGGTATCGAAGGCCAACCCGCCAAGGTCAAAATGGAGGCGGGCCGGGTCGTGAGTGGCACAGCGGTTGCCGAGCGGCAAATGACCCTTGATTTGTAAATCAAGATGTTGACAACGGGTGCGATTCAAAGTGATGTGCGGCAAAGTTGGAAGCTGGAGGTGTTGTCCCTGGCGGTATGCCAGTCCACTGTTTGCAAACCACTGTCATTCCCGCGAAAGCGGGAATCCAGAAACTGTGTCAAGTCACATCCATCACATTTTTTGCCAACGCCCTCTGGATTCCCGCCTTCGCGGGAATGACGGGGAGACACATCACTTTGAATCACACCCGTTGACAACCATCAACGCACGACAAGTCGTGAGCAATGGCACACTGTGGGCACTCATCATTGATCAATTGACTCAAGTTGTGGTGAGCAATGCCGACATTCAACTCATGTTGAGTGGAACGGTCGACCGTTTCCTTTGGAGAACATCATGAAAATCGAACCCAGCGGCAGCAACGGTACCAGTAGCACGAGCAGCACGAGCAGCACAATGGGCTCCAGTGCTGCCGCCAAGGCAACGCCCGCAGAAACCGGAAAAGCCCAAGGCAGCCCCGCCGCCCAGATCATCACAGGCGAGGCGAGTGCGACCGTGGCGCTATCGAGTGCCGCCTCCACCCTGATGGAGGGCCTCAATGAAGCCACGGCCGACTTCAACGCCGAAAAAGTAGCCAACATCACACAGTCTTTGGCCAACGGCTCGTACAAAGTCAACCCCGAAGCAATTGCTGACAAGTTAATCGCCAATGCCCAAGAAGTTTTAGCCCGTGCGCAGCCGCAATGAGTGGCTGGCGCCGTCCACTCCAGACCTTGATTCACGGGATCCCGTACCCGCACCAAAAACCAGAACCCAAACCAGAAGTCATCGAAGGTGAAATATGAAGTTACCTGCGACCACCTTGTTAGCGCCCTTGGTCCTCGATGCGGCCCTAGAGCAATCCCTGGGCCAAGTTGAGCATGAGCTGGCCAACCTTGGGTTGGCCTTGCACGCTCGAGATGCAACAGCCATCGACCTCCATGCCTCAGGTTTACACCGGGCATTGGCCAAAGCGATTGATCATTTTGCCCAAGCGGCCCGCACCGGCCCGCTGTCACCAGCCCTGCGCACACGGCTCATGCGGGCCAGTGGCCAAGTGGCGGCCCAGAGAGAATCTCTGGCCCGTGCCACAGCCGCCCTCGACCGCGCCATTGACGTATTGATTCCCGCAGACACCCCCGCCGTCTACTCGCCTTACGGTAGTGGGCAGCGTGGGGCTCGAAGTACCACGCTGCAAGTCTGAAGCGCTCGCTCACAGCTCGTTGCTGCAAGACCCGACGCTGAACCTGCTCAAACCCTCATCACAAGCCAAACCCATCATCAGCCTGCACAATGGTGCCATTGATAAAGTGGCTTTCATTCGAACACAGCATCATGAGCAAGACGTCCAAGTCTTGAGGTTCACCAATGCGCTTGCGGGGCAAGCCCTCGATCAAGCGCAGACCACTGGGCGTCTGCCAATGATGGCGGTTAACTTCGGTATCAATATACCCAGGACAAATGGCATTCACGTTAATGCCAAACTTGCCCCACTCCAGGGCCATGGCACGAGTCATGTGAATCAAGGCAGCTTTACTCATGCAGTACACGCCAGCCTGGGCCGCGACTTTCAACCCGCCCATAGAAGCAATATTAACGATACGCCCACCTGTGAAGGTGCCCGGAGCGGCACCTCGAGCGCGAGCAAGCATTCGCTTGCCCACCTCTTGAGCCACAAAAAATGCCCCCTTGGTGTTGGTGTCAAAAATGAAATCAAAATCATCTTCGGTCACATCCACCAGCCTCTGGGTGGTGCTGACGCCTGAGTTATTGACCAAAATATCCAAGCAACCCATTTCTGTCTCAGCGTGGGCAATGCCAGCGCGGATACTCTCAGGGTCGGTGACGTCCATCACGATCACGTGGGCGTCACCACCATCGCCCTCGATCTCAGCTCGCAAGGTTTTCAAACGCTCGACGCGCCGACCGGTCAAAACCACGGCGGCACCTGCTTTAGCCAGCGTTCTTGCAAACTGCTCTCCCAACCCGCTGGAGGCCCCGGTCACCAGCGCTACACGACCTGCCAAATCAATGTTGTAGCTCATCGCTTGTTCCTTTCTTTCAGTGAAACTCGACCCATTTTCAGTTATTCAGGGCGACCCGCTTTTCCTCAACGTCAAGCAGGCTATCACGAAGTCATGTTGAAAATGAGACTCGTTGGCCAGTAACCCTACCCCTCAGAATTGAAGAGGCTGTGCTCATGAGTTGTTTGGGCAGTGAGGATGCAAAGCGCAACGCACAGCGAGACCCTTGACGACACGGCATCTTCAGGTTGGATGGGCATCAGCCCGAACATCAGCTACGCTGAACCGATATCACCATTGACAGAAAGCTCCCTATTTTTCGACAGCAAGCGGCTTAGCTTCTCATGATGAATGGCGTTGTACGCTTGTTGAAGTTGGGCGACAGCATCGGTGTGGCGCACGCTCGCCCAATGCTGAGCCACATCATCATTGGCTTCCACCCATGGGTAGTCTGTAGGAGTGACGGGCACAAGCGACGCCGCCACAGTGTAAATACGCTCACGCCAAGCTGGCGTCTTTAACAGCTGCAAATTGCCCGACCACCCCGTCATGACGCAGTGCCGCCCCAAGGCCAGGGCTTCGGCACAGCCCATACCATAGCCCTCGGCACGGTGCAGACTGACAAAGCAGTCACAGGCGCGCTTGAGACCAAGTGCTTCATCGTAACTGAAGCTGTTTTGCTCCAACACAAGGACATTGGGGTACTCACGGCGAATCTTCGCGAGGAAGTTTTTGTACTCCTGTAGCCGTTCGAGGCCATGCTTAGGCTCAAACTTGACATGCATCACCAAGACTGCATTTCGCTCATACTGAAATGCCTCATGGAAGGCGCTCAATCCCGCCTGCGGATTCTTTCGAACAGTTGACGAAGTGAACTCCCAATTCAAAAGAAAAAGCACTTTCTCATCAGGCAAACCAAAGTAAGCCCTGTCGTAGGCCGCCAGCGTACTCAAGGCGACGGTGACTTCTGGGTCAACCATTTGGACGGGCTTGTCAGTGATTTCAATGATCGCATCGCGGACAAAATCTGTAGTGACCATCAAGGAGTCGATGACGTCAAAGTTTTCTTTCAGGCGGGCAGGAATGTGTGGCAATTCCCAATGCGTGAAATTTGTATTCCATCTGTTTTCGGCCCACGAGTGCAAAACGCGAAGGTGATGAGCCATGAATGGAAAACCGATGCACCAGACATTGGTCGGGTAAATCGGATCCAAGCTCATGAACGGTTTTAAATCATCAGGCATCACACTCCCCACACTGCCCCGCTGAATATCCACAATGCAAAAGGGAATTTTTCTGCGGCAAAGCGCTCGCATGTAGTGAATCGTTAGGTTGACAACGCCCCCCGGGTCTGCGGCATACAAAATCACATTGAGGCCTTCGACCTCGGGTGGTTGGTGGCGCCTGGTCGCAGCATCGGCCACATCGTGAGTGCCGCGGGTCGTCGTGGTCACTTGCACACCAGCAAGCCCCCAATCGACGTGCTGACTTGGCTCAGTGCCTGAGCGCCCTTTGCCCCAGGTGCGGCGCAAAGCCTGTTTGGCTTGCCGCAGCAAGTCATTGATGGCGTAGCTGCGCTTGTCCTGCTGAGAAGCAAGGGAACGTACAGCTCGCGTCAATGCAGCCGAAGGCCCATCGACTGCGGGCAATTCGGGTGTGGGTGGAAAGAAGACCGATTCATAGTCCGAGCTTGGCGCCAAAGAAAATGCATCGGTCAAATGATCAGCAACATCCGTCACCGCAGAGGAGTGCCGATTGATGCGCGGCACGATGCCCTGCGCAGCCATCTGAGTGGCCAACTCAACATCTTCGGCCTGATTGTGAAAAATCAGGGGATTGAATGGGACCGAGCGAAGAACGTCTCTTTTAGCAATGATCAGCCCCCCATTGATGTAATGGGTATTCCAAGTTTGATACTCATTGCCACATTCAAAAATAGGGCCCCAAATTAAGTGGCAGCGGTCATTGATTGCACAATAAGAAGGATAGTTTTTCCCTGACTCATGAGTTTGACGAATCGTCAAAAAATCGAAGTCGTAACCAAACTTATCAAAACCAGTAAAAAAGTCATCATTCAACCAATAGCGGTCATGCAGAATGCATAAATTCTCATGCTTAGCCTGGCTCACGATGTCATTTTTCTTGACACAAATGTCAGAGAGCGTCTTGCTGTAGGATTTTTCGATGTAATCGGGGCGAAAAGATGCGTAGGCTGGGTCCTTGGGGCCAACGATCAAAATCTGATGGTCAAACCCACCATGTTCGCGAACGGACCTGCAAAATCGCGCCACAACTTCAACCTTTTTCCCTTGCGTCAGCAAGCCAAAAGTCCATTTTTTATTCTGGACGAGGGTTGACTGGGTCCGGTCAATTTGGAAAACCGTCAAAAACTCACCCCCCAAAACTGCCTCAGCCAGCACCGATACCTGGATGCCGTATTTTCGATAAAGGAAGTTTTTTACCGCGGGGATCGACAAATATTGATTTTGAACATACCTCAGAACCAAAATGCCCTGAGGTTTAAGTAAGCGCAAACAGGAATCGAGCAAAATCCGCCAGCCTTGTTCAGAAACCGCCTCTTGTGCCAGCCAGACGCCGTCAAAGCGCTGCGTATCGCTGGCCTGACAACGGTATCCTGGCTGGGCATGCAGATTCAGCGCAGTGAAGCGCTGGGTATCTGGCGCCTGGGCACCAACCCAGGCCTGTTGGCCCTCCAGATCAATGTCTGACAATATGGTTTGGATGTCGGTATAAGTAAACATGAATGGATGAGTGAAGAGGTCTAAAAATTAAAAAACCATGCGATTGCGGTCCTGCAGAAACTGGTTCTGGCGCTCACGCAAGGCTGAACCAGCCAGCACTGGCATCGTGTTGTTCACCAGGCCGACCAGTTGAGCCGTGAACGACTGGTGATCGTAAGGGTCGGCTGTGAGCTGCGGGTTCAGGTTGATCTCCAGGCATGAGGACGTCTTGGAGGAAATCACCGGGATACCCTTGGCCTGCGCTTCTAGGATCGGCAGTCCCAGCCCCTCGTAGATCGATGGGAAGAACAGCACTCGGGCCGTTTTCATCAGCAACTCGAGTTCAGCGTCGGACGGCGATCGATACCAGCGGACCTCGGTACACACGCAGGCAATGTCGGCCAGGAACCTCATGACTTCAGAAAGCGCAATGCGCTCCTGCCCAATGACGGTGACACGCAAGGCGGTGCGCTGTGCGGCTTGCTTGAGTGTCTCGCAGACAATCGCGAAATTTTTACGCAGGTCGAGCACATTGATCAGCAGCACGTCGGTGGCCTGCTCAGGCCGAGTCACCTCGCCATTGCCGAAATCGTCGAAAGGAATGCATACCTCTGTATTGTGGGCAATCGCCTGACTGTACATGCCGACGAAATCGCGTCGCGTGCTCTCGCTGATGCACGAGACCCTTCGGGCGTGGCGAAGGTAGAAGTCATAACCCAGACTGTGCTGGTGTGCGAAGCGGTACACATTGATAAAGCTAGGCAGGCGCAAAATGCCCAAGGCCAGCAGGTTCGGGACCATGTCGTAGACGATGCCCAGCGAATGGGGCTCCTGCGGCATGTCGTTCTCCGCGCACATCCAGGGTGTGGTGAGGATGGATTCGTCGTATGCGCTGGCGGTCACCGGCGGTCCGAGCCAGATTGAGTTGGCGAACTTGTCCTGGTCATGAGGTCGGTGCTGCGGGGTTGGCTGAGCGGAAATGGCTGTCAGTGGGAGCTTGCTGCTGTGCCAGGTTGGCTCGACACGAGTCGGAGCTGCCTGCATGAGCGCAGGGGCCATGAGTGCATTGGCTATGGCGTCAGTACAGGATACACAACGCCCTTTAATGGGGGCGGCCAGGGTCATGGCGTGTCCTTGGGATTGGAGCGTCTTCCAGTGGTACCGGATAACGCGACGAACGCCGACGTGATTTCTGTAGAAATTCGGCTCCACGAGCATCAAGATGCTCTTTTGTTCCTTCATTTTCCACCTTACTTATCAAGTCTTGCGCGTGGCATGGCAGGTGTTTGACTCCGTACCTTCGTCACCAGCAGGTTTTCAAATCGACTGCGGTGAGTCCGATGCCAAGTCGGCGCGTGTCGCTGGATTGACCGAGCTCTGCCGGTGAGACCGGCGCATGAGGCGACAGTGAGACGTGCAAAAACGAAGAATTCTTGACCAGCGCTCGGGGGATCCGGATAGATCGTCGTACGGGCTTTTTGTGCGGCCGGACCTCAAGCAGTGCCAGAGCCATGCCCTCGACCGCCACGCCGACCCACTGGCGCCTGCTTTTGGGTGGGCCGTAAGCGACCATGCTGAGGCTTAGCTTGAGGTTACGCCCAAGCATTGCTGGCTCTAGGGGCAGCTGCAGCTTCGATTCATTGCCACACGTCCAAGCACCGAACGCTTCGGGCGGGGACCAGCCAGAGCCGAGGATCCGCGCGTTGTGACTCAGGCTGACGGGGTAACGCCGCAAATCCACAGGAAGGTGGTTGAGCCCCTCGGGCCCTTGCCGTATGAGGCCGATGGCCATCAGTGCTGTGGCCTGGGGGGCAGTCACAGCCAGTGTCACCTGATGAGCGCTGGGTGGCAAAGCGTCCAAAGAGGCGGTGGCGCATTGCATTTCATTGGTGAGTCTCCAGTGCAGTGTGAGTGGAGCGTCGTTGGCACTGATGCAAATGTCTGCGTTATTAACACTCAAGGGGAAGTATGCTCGGACGCTGATGTGGGTGTTGCTGCGTGGGGTGAGGTTGATCGACAACTCAGCTTGGGGCCGCAAAGGGATCCATCCTGCTGCGCCATTGAGCCAGGCGTTACCTTCAGCCACGATGCCAAGGTCGTGCAACTGTTGTGGGCTACGGTCGCGCAAGTTGATCAGCACGTCCAGCTGCACCTTAGAGGTAACGGCCATGCAGGGGTCAGTGGCGTTGGGCGTTGCTGCTGCATAGGCATGGGGCAGGTGGGGCAGCCTTGTGAAATCAAAGCGGTATCCAGGGCGACTGTCGGTCACCCGAAGTTCCACCTTTTGAGCCAGCCTTGGCGTGATGCCTTTGTCTGTGAGGCTGCGTGAGAGCTCGACGTCTTCGGCCTGGCTCCAAAAGAGCAGATTATTCCAGGGGGTGTCAGTTAGCACGCGCCGCTTGCTGATGATGACGCCACCATTGACGTAGAGGTGGGGGCTGTAGTCGCCGTATTGAAGCAGGTTGCAGGGCGTTAACGACCACTGGCTGCTAAGGGCCACCCAGTCTGGAAAGCGTTGCCCGGCCAGGTTAGCTTGAGCGGGCGCGATCACCGAGAAGTCAGCTCCAAACTCGAACATCTGGTCCAAGAACGCGGCTGGCATCTCATACCGGTCGTGTGCTACCAGCAGGTTTTCAGCCGTTGAGCTCTCAACGATGAGGTTCTTCTTGCGCGTGATCCAGGGCTTGCCCAGGTGTTGGTCAGGCTCTTCGACGAAGCGGACGTTGTCGAGGGAGGTGGCTACAGACAAGTCGTCCCATAGGCTCCTGGGCCCACACAGGGCCACGCTCCAGGCGATTTGATTGATGCCGCGGATCTGGCGCACGCTGTCGATAAATCGCACCACGTTGTGGGTTCGTTGGCCGTCCGAGATGAGTGCAAACTCGAATGTGCTTAAAGTGGGTATAAGCTCTTCGCGTTGGCAGTTGAGGGCATACACGATGGTGCCATTGGGATGCGAGTCTTGGTGGATCAGCTCGAAGGAGAAATCTCGGCGTCGACGCAGGAACGCTGCGAGGGCGAAAATGCTCAGTAACGGGTTCTGGGTGAAGCGCAGAAATAGCTTGCTCCGCTGCCCATACCGGAGCAGCCGCAAGGCTTCATCGAGGATGAGCGGCCATTGCTTATGCTGGCCCAGATCTTTCTCAACCAGGTAGACAGCCGAGAACCTGCCATGATCAGAGGGTGGCTGCCGGAAATCGTGCGTGGGGTCGAAAAGTCGGTGCGAGGTGTTCAGGCGGCCCAAGGGCGGGCAGTTGCCCGCCCAGAAAATGTCGTCGCCAGCGCCTATCTCGGCCAGTAAGGTTGCATCAAGCATTAGGGGCTGTTCGCAAAGTCGTCGTCGGTCAAAAAATGGTCTCTTGGAGCGGGCTGCAAGGCAAAAAGCACAGCAATATCGATGGGTATTGCGAGCATTTTCAACGCCGCAGACCGCTTCAAGAGACCATTTTATGGCTGGCGAGGATTTTCTAAGCAGCCCCTAAAAAGGTTGCCTCGTTTTTTTTCCAGATTTCGCATCCGCGCTGAGCTCGGTGACTTGGTTCACGAGAGCTGATAACTGCCCACGCAAAATGGCCACTTCTTCTTGCCACTTGAAGACGCGTGACCACGCCGCTCCATTTTCTGCCAAGCAATGGCGTGCCCGTGCGATTTCTTGCTGGACTGATTGCGAGATCGCGTCGCCGGGTGGTAAGTGGGGGCTGGCAGAGGGTAGGTGCCAGAAATGCCGACCGTCGTACAAAGGTACACCGGGTAGGCACAAGCGGTTTTCGAGGTCGGCCCAATCGACCCCCTTGCGATTGAAAAAGATGTTGACTTCGGCACAGGCCGGGTCGTTAGGCTTGATGGCGTTGGGCTCGAAGCCCTTGGCTTGCAGGAAATTGAGTACATCGTGCAGCAAGGGCTCTTCTTGGTAGAGGGCCGAGCTGCGTGTCGTCGACGCCTCGAGCATGCCACCATCAAGGCTCTCCAAGAACCGGCCCATCGACTCTAGCACCCGCAGGTCGAGCCCCTGGGCATCGATCTTGATGAAGCTGACATGATCGAATCCAGCACGCTCGAGCAGGCTGTCCAAACGCACCACCTCTACCTCAATCGTCTCATCGAAGTACAGATCGCTGCGGGTGGCCCAGTAGTTGTTGGAGGCCAGCGCGTTTTTATCAAACTCCAGCAGGCTGGACACGCCGCAGTCGGCGTGCCTTGCAACGTTGAACTGGGCTTGGCGGGGCGCGATGTCAATGGCAACGCCATGCAATTGCACGTTGTCCAGGCCCAGTGTCTCCTTCTTTAATTGCAGAAGTTGCAGGAGTTCGGGGATTGGCTCGATGCCAAGCACGGGCACGCCGGGCAAGCGGCTGGCCACGGGGATCATGAATTCACCGCTGTTGGCGCCGACATCTAATATGCAGGTTGTGGTCATGGGCAGTGTGGTGGTGGCTCAGGATTTGGCAAAAGGTTCATCGTTCACCAGGTATTTATCATCCGGTGCGCCGGGGTGCTTGACGACAACGGTAACGGCGTCAGTGAGTGCAAGGAAGTCGGTGGACTCGCCCGGCTCAATGATCAGGATGTCACCGGTGTGCCAGTCACCGCCGCACATGCGTACCGAACCACTGACGATGACCGTCACTTCAGTGGCCACCTTGTGAAAGTGGCGGCCTTCGCTGTCGCCCTGCTTGTAGTGCTTGACAGCCACTTCGCAATCGTGCGTTTGCAATGCGGTCGGTTGAAAACCGCCCACAAACCAGCCTTTGACCATATTTTCAAGGTGAAAATGCTTCATTCAGGCAGCGCCTTTTCGTTCGAACTGAATGAGCTGCGTTTCAGTTTTGAGTGGGTGATACCGAGCAGGCTCAATCGAGACCACGCCGATGTTGGCCTGTCTGAGTATCAACTCGTTGAACGTCGGGGCGACGAAGAAGCTGCCATTCACCGAGGCGTCTTTGCGAATGAGGCCCTTGGCGCTCTCGACAAACGCGCGGGTCTTGGCGAACCAGAAAATGCCAGCGGTGGCGTTCTGGCTGATGGGGGTCTGCTGGCTAGCCTCGGTCACCAGGCCTTGTGCGTTGAGCCTGACATAGGAGTAGCGCGGGTGCACCGAGCGGAATATCAGCGTGCCTGCGTCTAGAGCGCGCCGACGGAAGTCGGAGATGACCACGCCGAGGTCCAACTCGACAAACTCGTTGGCGCTAATGATCAGCAGCTCCGACTCTGGGTCAAGCTGGCTAGCGGCCAGCAGGCTGGTGCAGGCCGAGCCGCGCGTACCCTCGGCAATGCGCACCACTGCAGCGCCCGGCGCTAACAGGCGCGCGATCTTGTCCAGGTGGTAGCGCTGGATGTCTTTGTCAAGTAGTGCGAAGGCATAGCGACGCTGTTGGGGTGTCGCGTTGACGTTGCGCGTGCTGCCAACAATGAGCTCCAGCAGCGACACGCCCTCCAACTCTGTCAGGCAAAGGGGATAACCGCCACTGTGGGTGTCGTAGGTGACCTGTCCGGCCGCCAAAATGAGGATATTGGTCGTTAGCATGGGGATGCATCGATCTCGCAGATGCGCTCGGCGATGTTGTCGAACGTCGTTTGTGTCGTCTCTGCGACCACGAGGAGGTGGCCACCGGAGGCATTGGCCGCCCTGATGCCGTTCTCGTTGTCTTCGACGATGAGGCACTCGTGGGGTTTCAACTCGAAATCTTTCATGGCCTTGATGTACATCTCGGGGTCTGGCTTGCCGTTGGAGACGTCTTCGTTCGAGATGATGAGATCGAGGTAGCGTGCAAGGTCGGCCTTCTCCATCATCGTCTTGACGCTGTTACGCACGGAGTTGGAGCACACTGCCAGCTTGTAGCCTCTGGCCTTAAGAGATGACAGCGCAAATTCATGGACAAACAGCGGCTTGCACCGTGTGTGGATCAACTCCATCGTGTATTGCTGCTTCATCTCGTTGATGAAGTCGTGCAGCTCTCTCGGCAGCCCGCGCTCGAGAGAGAGCATTTGCAGCTTCTTGCGTGTAGGCAGGCCGTCGAACGTAGTGAGGTGGTCGAATCTAGAGATGGGCATCCCGAAGAGTTCCAGTGCCCGATTCAGTGCCTCGTAGTGCCATTCTTTGGCCTCGATCAGCACCCCATCCATGTCGAACAGGATTGCTTTGATGGTCATCTGCGGTCTTTCAGTCCGGGTTTCTGGGGGTCTCGAAAAACTGCGCGGCCTGCTCTGGGTGATCGGTGCACAGCATCAGGCCGGGCTCAGCCCGCAGTGGCCGCAGGCTGCCCCACAAATCCAGGCGCTCGCGGCGGTGCAGCTCTGGCGAAACGACGCACACACGCTTGCTCTGGGCCAAGAGGTCACGGATGTCTTGGGTGGTAAACCAGACCGAGTCAAAACCGTCGAGCCACACACCCGCCGAGCGCTCCAGCCAGATGGGTTGCCGCTCGACTTCGCTCATGCGTGTGAACGTGGGGATGCCTTCGCTGAGGTAGCTGCGCATATCAGGCACCGACATGTCAAAGACGAAGGCGTCTAAGCGCGGGTGCTGTGCGAGTTCACGACGCACCTGGGAGGCCAGGCCATCAGCCTTGATGTTCAAAGCAAGGGTGAGCGGCTGATGCGTGTCAACGCCGACGTTGGCCAAGCGAAGGAAGGCACTCAAGTCGAGCGCGTCGTCGAGTGCAATATCGTGAGAGATGACGAGCTTACCTCGGCCATCGCGCACATCGGTTTCAGTGCCAAACCCCAGATTGAAAGAGCGCTCAAAGGCAGTCACGCTGTTCTTCTCTTCGGTGCATTGCCAGTAGCCGCGGTGCGAAAGAATTTTCATGATCTAGCCCTCAAAGGAGAGGGGCGGTGGCCTTGTGGTAGACAGGCATGCTCTTAAAAAGGGCCAGGTCGGCGGGAATACCCAGGCCGTACATGCCATCGGCTTCTTGGCCCACGTTGTAGATCCCAATGTGCTGACCGGCTTTGATGAGCTCGTTGTAGGCAGGTGCCACATAAAACTCGTTGTTCACGCGCAGGTCCATCTGAATCATGCGGTGGGCAGCAGCGACAAAATCACTGCCCTTGAGAAAGTTATAGATCCCCACGGTGGCCTCATCGGAGATGACCTGTTTCTCGACGACGCTGGTGACGCGGGTGCGGTCACTGCCCTCGGCAAAACCAACAAACGACCATTTGGGATCGTTGGCCTTCATGGTCATGATGAGACCGTCGAGATGGCGCTTTGGCATCTCGGCCAAGTAGTCGTTGATGTCTACGTCAATGTACTGGTCGCTATTGGCAATCATCAGGGGTTCAGCGCTGTCGATCAGGTGCTGCGCTGCCAACACCGTGCAGGCAGCACCTGCGCTCAGCCCATTGAGACCGATGATATGGCAGCCGGGCGCCCAGGCCGCCAGTTTGTCCGTCAGACCGTAGGTGTCGATGTGCGCCTGCTGGCAGATGAAGATGAACCTGTGCGGCTCAGCTGGGCGCAGGTTGTGAATGACCACCCGAATCATGGCAACCCCATTGATGGGTATGAGTGGCTTCGGGTCGCTGAATCCTGCAGCGGCGAAGCGGCTGCCAGCTCCGGCCATGGGAATCACGATATTCAGCATACGGGCGCCATCCTTTTTATTCTCGCAACAATTCAGGTGCCTAAAGCCTCGACAAAATGCATCCATGCCTGTCCAACACGAACATCAAATTATCGCTGGATTTTAGGCAATGCTGCAGTCAAGGCCGTCAAGATCTGTACTTGATCGGCATAGGGGGCAGCCGTTAGCCGCGCCCCATGCCACACCACCTGGCACGCGGGTCCGCCCCAGGCGGTTCGAAAGGTTGAGGTCATGTGAGTCGGGGCATTCCAAGGTCGTCGAAGTATTTCGAGGTAAAAACGCGATTTAGGCCTACTTCGCTATACCCCTCGGAACTGAAGATGCTGGATCGATGGGTCGTTTTGAGAATGGAGATGCAAGGCGTAAAGCACAGCGATACCATTTGGTATCGCGAGCATTTACAACGCCGCAGATCCGTTTTCAAA
>JANMEO010000046.1:0-6664 GCA_031376995.1 Burkholderiales bacterium | reverse complement strand
CGACCGTGCGCTGCTCGCCGCCGTGGTGCCCATGACGGTGCAGGTGACGCCAGAACGCTTGGATGCGCTGTGGACTCAGCGCCGCCAGCTATTTTTTAAGCCAGAATCTGGCTATGGTGGAAAAGCTGTCTATCGGGGTGACAAGCTGACCCAAAGGGTATGGAAAGAAATTGCTGCAGGTGGTTTTGTCGCTCAGACCATGGTGCCGCCCAGCGAGCGTTTGATTGAGGTTGACAGCGTTCAGACTGATCTTAAATTTGATATTCGGGCTTACGCTTATGCTGGGAAGGTTCAACTTTTCGCAGCGCGCATGTATGCCGGACAGACCACCAACTTTCGCACACCAGGGGGTGGGTTTGCGCCGGTGGTTATTGTGCCGTAAAGCCCGTTGAGGCTGTATCGCTTGATGCTTTGAGCCTCAAAGCGTTATCACCCATGAAGGCTTACTTGGGTTTTGAGGGCGTGCGCCCACGCGGCTTCTTGGTCTCGGGCTGACAGTCGCCGCACCTGCCATAGAGGGTCAAGTCGTGGTCTTCTACGGTAAAACCCTTGGGTGCCAAATAACTTAAATTGCCAGGGCATGCATGCACATCAAATACTTTTTGGCAGCTCCTGCATTGAAAGTGGTGGTGGTGCACATGATCAATCGGTTCATACCTGGCATTTTCTCCAGGCAGCTGCACGCTTTGCAGTACCCCCTCTTGAGCCAAAGCGTTGAGGTTGCGGTAGACCGTGGCAATGCCCAAGCCTGGCACCAGGCCCTGAGCAGCATCTAAAACCTCCTGTGGCAGCAACGGGCGGCCAGCCAGTGCGAGTGCCTCGCGGATGGCTGTTCGTTGGCGGGTTGATCGTTCCATAAGGGGTTGATGAAGCAGGCTTGAGTAGGGTTGCAAAGCAGTTTTGGCTTGTTAGCAGCGTGGCGCACAAGTGCACGTACCTCAAGGGGAGTCTAACCACTGCCGATAAGGATTAATTTTTAATCAATAGTGAGTTATCATTATCGATATGAAAAATTCTGAGCCAACGATATGAATGCAAACGGAAAAAAAAGGTCGCAGCGGGTTCAGCAAGGATTGCTGGTGTCTTGCGCTTGGATGGCTAGTGGTTCAGGTGATGCACAAGCAGTTTCGGCCCACGATCAGCCCGCGAAAAACTGGGAGGTGGGGGCGGTGCTCGACGTGGCCCATACCAGCCGATTTTTGGCTTTAGGCCAGCGTGATCAAGGTTTGGGATTGGGTCACAGTGATGTGTTTGGGCGTGGGCCCATAGGCCGCATTTTTGACGCTCAAATCGGTCTTGCGGCTCACAGCCAAGAAGGCAAGCTGGAGCTTGAATTGGAAGAAGCCTGGCTACAGACCCAAACTCTGCCTGCAGGGCTTCAGGCACGCGCTGGCCGTTTCAGCTCACAAATTGGTTATCTCAATGAGTAGCATCCGCACGCTGATGACTTTGTTGAGCGGCCTTTACTTTACCGTGCATTTTTGGGAGGGCATTGGTTTGATGATGGCTTGCGCTTGAATTGGACGGCGCCAACGATTGGGTATTTGCGTTTAGGCGCCGAGGTGCTGCGTGCAAGGCAATTGGTGCCTGAGGCAACCCGTGTTCAGCGCCCTGGCGCCATCACACTGAACGCAAAAATGGGCGGGGACCTGAATATTGCTCACAGTTGGCAGTTGGGTTTGTCGCATCTGCACAATCGCCTTGAGGCTGGCACAGAAGCTGACCACAGTGAAGAGGAGACTCACAGTCATGAGGGGGCCCATGCCCATGGGGCGCGGTTCGTTGGTCGGAAGTTGTCCATGCTCGACTTCACCTGGAAGTGGGCGCCGAATGGAAACAATCGAAATGAGCAAGTTCGGCTAAGTACCGAGTGGGCACGGGTTACGGATTTGGGCGGGTTATTCATCGCATCAGATCACCATGAGGCTGGCACGCTGGCCATCGTCTGGCGCTTGGCATCGGCATGGGAGTTGGGAGCAAGGGCTGACTAGTTGCGGGTTCGCACGGTGCATGACGAGGCTGTCGAGGCGGGAAAGCTGGATGAGTATGCGCTGATGCTGGCTTGGAAGCCCACCCATGCCCAGTCATTGCGTCTGCAGTTCACGCAACAAGGCCGAGTGCAAAACATTGAAGATGCCGCTCAACGCAGCATCCAGTTGCAGTACGTGCTTGCTTTTGGAGCCCATGGTGCGCATGCTTATTAACCGCCTAACAGCCTATGTTATGGGTTGCTTGATGTGCTTTGGCGCAGGCGCAGCACAAGCACAAAACGTGTTTGTGTGCGAGCCTGAGTGGGGTGCGTTGGTGCGCGTTTTTTGGCCTCAGGCCAAGATCTTTGCGGCCACGCATGCCCAGCAAGATCCTCATCACATCGAAGCCCGACCTGCGCTCATAGCTCAACTGCGCGCTGCTGAGATGGCCGTGTGCAATGGTGCAGCGCTTGAGGTTGGCTGGTTGCCTATGTTGCAGCAGAGGGCTGGAAACCCTAGGGTGCAAGATGGGGCGTTAGGCATGTTTTATGCGGCTGATCATGTGAGGTTGCTCGATGCCAAGCCGAGTCTCCAAAGCGGTCCATTTGCGGGTGATGTGCATGCTGGTGGCAATCCACATTTGCACACCAATCCGCACCGGATCTTGGTTGTGGCTCGGGCTTTGTCTGAAAGGTTGCAAAAGCTAGACCCCGCACAAAGCGGGTTGATCGCCAAGCGTCAAACCAAATTTGAGTTGATGTGGGGGGCGCGCATCGCGGCTTGGGAGCACCGAGCTGCGCCACTGCGTGGCCGCGAAGTGGTGGCCCAGCACAGCAACCATGCCTATCTCTGGGAGTGGCTGGGGATGAAACAAGTCGCCGATCTAGAGCCCCAGCCAGGCATGGCCCCAACGCCGGGTCACTTGCATCGATTGCTTGTGCAGTTGCGGTCTAAACCCCCTATGGGGGTGGTTGTGTCCAGCTATCAAGACCCACGTGCTGCACGCTGGCTGGTTAGCCAGTTGGGCGGCCAGTTATCGCTTTTAATGCTGCCAGCCACTGTCATGGACGCCAATGCACCTGACGCACTGGGCCTGTGGATGGATGGGCTGTTGGATGCATTATTAAGCGCAGCGGAGGGTTAAGTGGAAACTCTTGTCTCGTCATGGTGGTTTTTTCTCCCTGCCTTGGCCTTGCTTTTTGGCGTACTGGCTTTGGCTCCGCTGGGCGTACAGGTATTGGCCAGAGAAATCATTTTCATTGATCTTGCAGTGGCTCAAGCCGCCGCCGCCGCTGCACTTTGGGCTAGCACTTGGGCAGATCATTCTTCAGTGCTGGAAACGCAGCTCATCGCGGCTGCAGGCGCATTGGCCTGCACGGCCTTGGTTGCTGGGCTTGCGCGACGTTGGCCGCAACAGCGCGAGGCCCTGATCGGCCTGGTGTATGTCATCGGTGCCAGCCTGGCACTTCTCGGCGCTAGACAAGATCCCCATGGACGCGAGCGTTTATCAGAGTTGCTTGCCGCCGATGTACTGTGGGCTACCGAGTGGCAGGTGATGTTGCTTGGAGTCTGTGCGGCCTCGATCTTGGCGCTTTATCGCTGGTGCTCAGAATGGCTTGAGCGTGATGCTGTGTTCTACCTTGCCTTTGCTTTGGTAGCCAGCATGGTGGTGCCAGTGCTGGGTCTTTTTGTTGTGTTTGTTGCCTTGATGGCCCCAGCCTTGTGGATGCGCGCCGGCGTCTCAGGTTGGCTCGCGTTCTGCGGCACCTTGATGGCGGGTGTTGGCGGGTTAGCGTTTTCTTGGTGGTGCGATGCCCCAAGCGGCGCCTGTGTGGCACTCGCTCTGGGCATCTGGGGGGTATCAGCCAGTGCCTTCAGTTCAAACAGGGAAAAGAAGCCCGCCGGTTTCAAGCCGCAGCTCGAGCGCACCTGACTTAAGTTTGTTGAATCCCAGGTTCCGAGGCTTCATTCAGCGACGTTGTTGCGTGAAGAGGCCAACTCCATTTTTTTGAGAGAGGCCCCTCATGCCCACTCGCATTGCAAAGCAAATTTCCCACTCCCTTGCCGCTCAACGAACTCAGACTTTAGTGCCCAAGCCATCCAATGCATTCAAACACAGCATTGACCACAGTTACACGGGGTTTTCTGGTGCACTAGAAACGTCAGAAAAACAGCGTCTATATGCTTTGCTTGCCAATCACAGCACCTCAAGGCCTGTGACGCCAAAGATGTTGGCGCTTGCCGAAAAGCAATGCGAGCAATCAATTCGAGATGGCTTTGTGCATCAAAACAAGGCCAGAATAGCGCTCGCTGAAAACAGGCATCGATGGGTCCGCAAGTTACAAGGACACCCAACAAATCGCCCATTCAGTTTGAATTCATTCAAAGCGGATGAGTCTGTGCTGCCAGCCCCTGTGGGTCTTGAAATGAGCGGCGCGTGTTGTGGTGAGACTTATTTGACAGGGGGAGACGCAAAAGAGGAGGGTCCTGGCGGATGCAGCCATGAAGACGGAGGGGGTATTGCGGTTGATCTCGATGAGGCGGCTCATGGTGCATTTGCTGTCATCAAACACTTGAAAGATGTTGCCCAAGGCAACCCCGAGCGAGTTGTCAAGTCATTTGAACATACCGCGGCTGATTGGGGTACCTCACCAACCCAATACCTGGGTAAGGAGCTGACTGAAAGTGGTGTTGCTGAGTTTGCCTCATCGGTTGGGGCGGCTGGCTTCTTGTTGCCTCTGGCTGGCATGGCTGTTAAGGCTGGTATTGAAGAGTGGCAGCATGGCAATCACCAGCTTCGGCAGCTCAAAACTCTACGTGATGGGCAAAATGATGCACTTGGATCTTTGGTCGCTGCTGAGCACGTCTTGCCTGGCAAACCCATGCAGGCAAGAATTCAGGCTCAAGAGATTCGTCTTGAAAAAACTCAGCAAGCCTTAAAAGAAGCTCAAAAAACCAAGCAAATTGGGTTTGCCTCTGCGGCGTCAGGGCTCAGCATTGGGCTCAAAGCTTCCTCAGACATCGCATTGAAAGCATCCTTGGGCATCAAGGGGGCAGTCACTGGCAAAGGCTTTTTTGCGTTGAATGAGACAGCGCAAGTTGGCACGGCTGCGGCTGGTGCGGCGGTGGGGCTGGGTGTGGCAGGCACCCTGGTTCTGGGCCCTGCTGCAGGTTTTTTTGCTACAGCGCTGGGTGCCTTCTTTACAAAGAAAACGCTCACCAAGTTAAAACAGCTTCGCAGTGACTTTGAAATTTTAAAGTCTGACATCAGAGCGCATGCAATCGCACGCTCTGATCAGGCTAACCCACAGGCCATCGCTCTGAACCACTTTTTGATGCGTCAAGGTGAGAAGCGCATTGGATTTTTTCAGCATTTTTCACGTTGGAACAAAGCCTTCATGGTGGGCAGTGGCTTATATGCCTGCAGTGCTGCAACCAAAGCAGTGGTTGCAGGCTTGGCCATTGGCGGCGTCGCAGCAGCAGCCAGCAATCCGATCGGGCTGGCGGTGATCAGTGCGGTGGGTATTTTCGGGTCGGTGGCAATGGGCATTGCCTCGTTGAGTTTTTTTCGCGGGCATGGCAAGCAAAGCAAGTATTCCAATGCCACGGCGGCAGACCATGAGTGGGTGGACCGCCAATTGATGACCGATTTGCATGGGATTCGGCCCACGGCTCACATCCCACCAACACTAGAAGCCGTGTTGAACGGTGCGACTTTGGCTCCATCCAGTCATCCAGGCTTTGACATGGCCGGTGCCTGTCTGAAATATCTCGACACCAGCAAGGCTGCCTTGAAAGAATTCTTGGGCCATGCCGCAGATGCCGAAAAAAAGCACTCCCCCTTGGATAAAAACATCACCTGGTGGAAGCAAATCGGTGGGCGAGTAATGAACCGCAAAGGGGTTGAAAAGTTTTTAGAGTCTGATCATGGGATAGATCGGTTCAGGGTTATGGTTGAGAAAAAACTGGTTGCCAAGTGCAATATGCTGTCAGAAAGGATTCATCAGCGACAAAAACTGGTTGACTCTCTCAACATGAATAATGTCAGGCATTCAGCACTTGCGATTTCACTCTACTGTGCTGAAGTCAACGATGAGGTGGTTATTTCAGGACAAGCTTCAGTCTTGAGCGACAAGAGTGAAAATTTATTGAAGCTGAAGCAATTTGGCAAATTTCTGGAGCGTATCGACAGGGAGTATGCAAAAGATCAAGGTGATTTAGAGCTCACGCTCTTGCGTCTGAAGCAAATCAACTCTATACAAAGGGTGGGTCTGTCAGAGCTGGCATCAGCGATTGATGCAGGGGAAGACTTGACACAGATCAGTCAATTTATTCATCAGCACCTAGACCATCAAATTCGAAAGGCCCGGGGCGTATTGTTTGAGTCCCAACTGGAGGGGGCACGGCTACGTGATAAGCAGTATTTTTATTCGGAACGTATTGAAATATAGCGACATGCTGGAAACTTACGGTTAAGGTCTGGATGATCGTGTGTATCTGCTCCAGCCTGCGGCTGGCGCGTAACCGGACACCCCCCTCGGCTTTTTAGCCGCTCCGCCTGACTCAAGCGCTGATCGGGCGAGGCAAGGTTGGCACGGTCAAATTGCGCCGAGCGTTGGAGATCACATCAGCTAAGAAGGAGCGTGCGCAGGCATTGTGACTGAACCGCCCCGGGTTTCGCGGAGGCCGGTTGG
>JANMEO010000184.1:0-28147 GCA_031376995.1 Burkholderiales bacterium | reverse complement strand
GTCTGTACATCGTTGTCATGCAGCGCCAAATGCCGGAAGAGTGATCCCCGCCCGCACCCAGCGCTTCCATGACGCGATATACGCTTGCACGCGCTGGTCAGGCGCGCCTTGCTCATCAAGCCGCAAACGTTGATTACGATGGTTATCGATGGTTTTCTGCGCCAGGCCGCAAAGCCCAAACACGTTAAACTGATAACCCAAGAAATCAAAGCCTTTTTGGATTCGTCCGATAAAAGTCTTGTCCAGTGCCAGCTTTAACTCCTGTCTCATTTTCGGGGTCCACTTCAGGGCTCAAAACCCAGGGTCCCGAAGAGCCGTATGTGAACAGCACAAGTACGGTTCTGTGAGAGGGGCTCCTAACCATGGGGAGCCTCGATTGTACAATCGCAGCAGATGCGTTTTCAAAACGGCTCAGCGATACGGCATCTTCAGTTCCGAGGGGTAACAACCCTTAGGAGTTTTATTGAGCCGCCATGCGCAGCGCGCCGTCAAGTCGAATCACTTCACCATTGAGCATGTCGTTGGTGATGATGTGTTGAACCAGCTTGGCATAGTCGGCTGGAGTGCCTAAGCGTGAGGGAAAGGGGATGGTTGAGGCCAACGAGTCTTGTACCGACTGCGGCATGCTAAAAACCATGGGGGTGCCAAAAATGCCTGGCGCAATGCTCATGTTGCGAATGCCCCAGCGTGCCAGGTCGCGCGCAATCGGTAAGGTCATGCCTACAATGCCGGCCTTCGATGCCGCGTAAGCTGCCTGCCCAGCTTGTCCCTCATAGGCTGCAATGCTGGCTGTAGAGATTAACACCCCACGTTCACCGGTGGAGGTTTCAGGCGGGTTGCGCCGCATGGCCTGAGCGCTCAGGCGAATCATGTTGAAACTGCCCACTAAGTTGATTTGCAGTGCGCGGCTGAACAAGTCCAGGTCATGCGGCCCGGCGTGCCCGAGGGTTTTTGCGGCGGGGGCAATGCCAGCACAGTTGATCAAGCCAGAAAGTCTGCCCCAGCGGGTGGCCAAATCTATGACGGCCTGGCCGTCTTGCTCAGAGCACACGTTGCAGGCGATGAACTGCGCAGCTTGTGGCCCCAGAGCCTGTGCCAAAGCGTGACCTGCATCCGCTTGCACATCAGCAATGATCACCAAGCCTCCGTGCTCAACCAACATTTGCGCTGTTCCTTTGCCCAGGCCCGAGGCCCCGCCGGTGACAACGAAAACCTTGCCCGAGATGTCCATGTCAGTTCAGCTCAGGGCTGTCAGTGCTCGTGCGGTGATTTCGCTCACGGTGCCCGTGCCGCTGATCTTTGCGCAGCGGGGCGCAGCAACGTGGCCCGTGGCCGCCCAATTGGCGTAGTAAGCGATCAAGGGACGTGTTTGGCTTTGGTAGATGGCCAGGCGTTTGCGAACGGTTTCTTCACGGTCATCATCACGCTGAATCAGCGGCTCACCTGTTTCATCGTCCAAGCCGGTCACCTTGGGCGGGTTGTAGCTCAGGTGGTAGGTGCGGTTAGAGGCGGGGTGGACGCGCCGCCCGACGACACGTTCAATGATGGCCGAGTCAGGGACATCAATTTCTAATACAGCGTCAATTTTGATGTTTGCAGATTTGAGTGCATCAGCCTGCGGAATCGTGCGTGGGAAGCCATCAAATAAAAAGCCCCTGGCGCATTGCGGCTGTTCAATGCGCTCTTTGACCAGACCGATGATGATGCTGTCGCCGACCAGGCCTCCCGCGTCCATGACCTTTTTGGCTTCTTTGCCCAAAGCGGTGCCGGCGTTGACAGCCGCCCGTAACATGTCGCCCGTCGAGATTTGTGGAATACCGAAGTGCTTGCACAAAAAAGCCGCTTGGGTGCCCTTGCCCGCGCCGGGCGCACCCAACAAAATCAATCGCATGATGGTCCTTGAAATGAGTCGCTGAATGTTTTTCGCAAACCGTGAACAGCTTCACTCTGGATGAGTGTCAAAGGATAAAGTTGTTTACGAACGATAGATTATGACGTGCGTCGGCAGCGCCCGTTTTGAGCTTCAAGCTTTCAACCAAGCACGAACACGTTCAAGATCTTCTGGGGTATCAACACCGGGCCCAGGGCGCTGGGTCGCGACATGGACTGCAATTTTTTCGCCATGCCATAACACACGCAACTGTTCCAGGGATTCGATGCGCTCTAGGGGGCTGGGCTGCAAACCGGGAAAAAGACGCAAAAACCCTACACGGTAGCCATACAAGCCAACGTGCCGCAGTGGCGCCGGTAAGGGTAAGGCTTCATCGGATGGCGCGTCGCGCCACCACGGGACTGGCGCCCTTGAAAAGTACAAGGCTCGCGACTGATCATCACATACCACCTTGACCACGTGAGGGTTGCGCCATTCGGCGCAAGAGTCAATCGGGTGGGCCACAGTGCTCACCACGCAATCCGGCTGTGTTTCGAGGAGTTCAGCGCAAGCATCGATGAGCGCGGGCTCAATCAAAGGCTCGTCGCCTTGCAAATTGACGACTCGTTCGGTGTCATGGAGGCCCAGCAAATGACACGCTTCAGCCAACCTGTCGCTGCCCGTCGGATGGTCTGCGCTTGTCATTAATACCTGAACCCCAAAAGCCTGGCAGGCCGCGGCGACCTCGGCGTGGTCGGTGGCCACGACCACGCGCTGAGCTTTGGACAAACTGGCACGTTGGGCCACTCGCACCACCATGGGCAAGCCGCATAAATCAGCCAGTGGCTTGTTGGGCAGCCTGGTCGAAGCCATCCGGGCTGGAATCAAAACATGAAAACTCATGGGCTCAAGGTCTTGGGCTCGGCGCTTTGGAGCTCTTCGGTTACGTTCAGATCGCGGGCCTCGCTCAGAAGCATCACCGCGATCTCATCACGCACGGGGAATGCCAATTTATCATGATGGCAAATCAACTCGTGGGCTGCATGGCGCGGGGGGCGGAGATGTTCGAGGGGGCCTTTGCACAAGGGGCAAACTAACAACTCAAGCAAACGGATGTCCATGGGGTGGTGTGAGAAAAGGCGCAGGCATCAACAGCTCCAAGGCGTCGATGAACGAGGAATCCAGGCAGAAGTCTAGCGGCGCGACCCAAATCTGCGTAAGTCCGTAGTTGCCGCCGCTGAGTTTAACGGCATCTTTTTCAGTGATGATCACGTGGGCCGCATGAAGTGGCCATGGTATGGGGCCTGAAAAATCATAATGGTCTGGCAAAGCCACGGGCGTAATTTTCAGCCCGACTAGACGCAGCGAGGTGAAAAAACGTTCGGGCTGAGCGATGCCAGCCGCTGCGAACACGGGGGCGTGTTGTGAGTGCTGGGCGAGTTGCTCGAGGGTGTTTGGCGTGGCTTTGTGTCCCTCATGCCAGGCCGTCAATGAGACCAGTCCAATAAGGCGCCGGTGACCGAAGTGCCCTGGCAAGGGTGTGGATGCTTGGGCTGCGTTGTATAGCACCAGTGAGCGGGCAGGGCATTGACGGGGCAAAGGTTCTCGCAAGGGACCGGCAGGTAGCATGAAGCCGTTGCCTGCTCCCCGTTCGTCAAACACAATGATTTGGATGTCGGGTGCCAAGGCCAGATGTTGCAACCCATCATCACTCACAATGATGTTGATGTTGGGGTGATGATGCAGCAAATGTTGAGCCGCTCGCACGCGGTCGCGCCCCACAATCACTGGCACCTGGCCTCGGCGGGCGATCAAGAGTGGCTCATCACCGACTTGCTGGGGGGGGCTGTTTGCCGTGACCTCAAACACCCCGCTGTGAGCACGTGCGTAGCCTCTTGAGATCACGCCCGCTTGCCAACCCTGCTGCCTCAAGCGTTCGAGCAAAGCCAGCACCACAGGTGTTTTACCCGCACCACCCACAATCAAATTGCCCACCACAATCAACGGTACTGGCAAGTGTGTTGCGCGGCACCAGCCCATTTTGAAGCACCCTCGGCGCAAGGTCACGATCATGCGATATGGCAGGGTCAGGGGCCATAGCACCCAAGCCCAAGCGCGTCGCTGCCAAAGGTTAAGTAGGGTCTGCTCTAAATAAAGCAGTAAATGAACTTTCAAACCGAATCGGGGAGTGGTCGCTGGATGGGCGGCGTGCTCGCGCAGAAAAAATTCAAGGTGTTTCACCTTGCGTAGGAATTTGTGCGGCAAAGGTCAGTCGTGGCAGGTTGGCCCGACGTGCGGCATCCAACACCAGAATCACCGACTGATGGGGGGCTAAAGCATCAGCAGAGATGATGAGCATGGCTTTGTCTGAGCCTGCGGCTGCGGCGCTAAGCTCTGCTGCCAGGGTCTCAACCTTGCGCCCGTCTACCGCCTTTTTGTTGATCACATAGCGGCCATCCGCCGACACGAGTACGATAATTTCTTGGGCATGGTCCCGTGGCTTGTCGGCCTCAGCGACAGGCAAGTTGATTTGTAATTCTGTGAATTTTGAGTAAGTGGTTGAGAGCATCAAAAAGATGATCACGACCAGCAAAATATCAATGAATGGGATGAGGTTGATTTCAGGCTCTTCACTGGCAGGCTTGCGAAATTTTGTCCCCATGGGTGTGCGCCCCTCCGTATTCAGGGATGTGGCTTAGACAGAAGGCTTGCTAGCAGCGGTGAAGCGAAGCAGCAAGTGGGACACCAGGCGGTCAGCAGACTGCTCGAGCGCTAAGGTGTACTCGTCCACCACGCCACGAAAATAACGGTAAAACATCAACGCAGGAATGGCCACAATCAGGCCAAATGCGGTGTTGTAGAGGGCGATCGAGATGCCGGAGGCCAGCGCGGCAGGGTTGTTGCCTGTGGGTGTTTGTGATGCAAAGATCTCAATCATGCCGATCACTGTGCCTAAGAGGCCTAACAACGGTGCAGCCGAGGCAATGGTGCCCAGGGTATTGAGATAGCGCTCGAGTTTGTGCAGAGCCATACGGCCCCCAGACTCGATGGCCATGCGCAAACTGGCTTCGTTGATGCGAGGGTCGGCGATGACGGCCCGCAAGCCTGCGGCCAAAACCAGACCTAACAAAGAGTTTTGAGCCAACTTGTTGACGACATCTACGCTAGGCAATTGAGAGCGAGTCACTGCTAAGACTTCATCCAACAGTTTGGGCGGGAGAATGACGGCATGACGAAGACTGACCAGCCGTTCAATGACAAGTGCTACAGCAGCGATCGAGCAAATGATGAGGGGAATAATGGGCCAGCCAGCAGCGTATATGATCGAAAACAAAGCATCCCTTTCAGCGACATGGCGCATTGAACTGACGAAGTGTACTCAGGGTCTTCCATTATGGCGTTGGCAGCGTCCGATGCAACTGATTTTGATGCCAGCTTGGCGAAATCAGTGAGCCAGTTTGACGACACTTTTGGCAACCGCAATCCACTTTCTCTGTGGATAACTTTGTGGGTAACTTGCTTTCATGGGCCGCAAACCCCCGAAAATTATGGCTTTGCAACAAGTTGCTTAATCTTTGTGCAAAAAAAAACAATTGAAAAACAATAACTTACGCGTTTTTCTGCGCCTGGTACACCAGCAGTTGCCTGCAAAGGCTTGCTTTATCAAGCCTGTGGACTTCTCCGGCCTTGAATTTCTTGGGCTTGCGCGTGATTGACTTCGTGAGCACCCATGTGTGGGGCGTTGCTGCTTTGGTGTTGGCCGTCACCGACACGTTGGCGGCGCGTTTTGCTGTGTGTACGGTGCAAGGTGAGCTGCTCGGTTTTTCTAAGGCGGTCAGTGGCCATTGCTATTTCAGCCTGAAGGATGTCGAGGGTCACGACAACCTGATTCGTTGCGCAATGTTCAGACGCTGTGCCGCTGCGCTTGATTTTGTGCCCAGGGACGGTCAGCGGGTTCAACTTCAGGGCCGGGTGACGGTCTATGGCCCTCGCGGCGAGCTCCAGTTTGTGGTGGAGTCTATGCAGCATGCGGGAGGATCTGGCGCCCTCATGGAGCGATTTTTTCGCTTAAAGGCCCAGCTTGAGCTTGAGGGGCTCTTTGCTGTAGAGCGCAAGCGTGCGCTGGTGGCCTACCCACGCCGCATTGGCATCATCACCTCACTGGCGGGGGCGGCCTTGCATGATGTGTTGACCTCTTTGGCAAGGCGTGCCCCACATGTGGAGGTGGTGATTTATGGCTCTTTGGTGCAAGGCCCTGAAGCACCTGCAGCGCTTGTGCGGGCATTGCAAGTCGCTTCGATGCGCGCTGAGGTAGATACGTTGCTGTTGTGTCGTGGCGGTGGGTCGCTGGAGGATTTGTGGGCCTTCAACGAAGAGTCTGTTGTGCGTGCCATTGCAGCTTGCAAGGTGCCCGTGGTGTGTGGTGTTGGCCATGAAACTGATGTCACACTCGCTGATTTTGCGGCTGATTTGCGCGCCCCTACGCCCACAGCAGCAGCTGAATTGGCCGCGCCGCAAACCCTGCATTGCTTGGGGTTGTTGGAGCAGCACGCTCGCCGTTTGCGGCAGCGAGTTTCCCATCGCTTAAGCACTCAGGTGCAGCGTGTTGATCACCTCGCGTTGCGATGGTCCAGGCCCCTAGATTGGGTGCATCAGGCCAGTCAGCGATTGGACAGCCTAGGGTTGCGTTTGATGTCGTCTTCAAGACGGTGGCAAGAGGGGCAGGGTCAGATGCTGCAACGTCGTGCCACCCGCTTGCATGCCGCTCAGTGGCGTTTTTTGCTTTTACAGCACGAGCGTTTACAGGTTTTGGCCTCACGCTTGCAGGCCTTAGACCCCGAGCAAGTCTTGAAGCGAGGGTATGCGTGGCTGCTTGATGAGCAAGGCCTTCCAGTGCAATCGGTGCAAGGCGTCACGTTAGGGCAAGCTGTGAAAGCGGTGCTGGCCGATGGTCAAATCGATTTGCAGGTCAAGGCGGTGCTGAAAAACACGGCCAAGTAGATCTCAAGTCGGAGATTCAGGGCATCGGGTGTCCTTCGTGTCAGGCTTGTCTACAATGCCCAATTGGCATGGCTTGCCGTTTGCCTTTTCAGGCTCAAGGCTTTGCTGCCCTCAATTTTCAAGGATGACCATGGAACATTCACTCCCCTCATTGCCTTACGCCCTGGATGCTTTGGCCCCGCACCTGAGCAAAGAGACCCTCGAGTTTCACTACGGAAAGCACCACAATGCTTATGTTGTCAACCTCAATACCCTCAAAAAGGGCACTGAATTTGAAGCGCTTGCCCTCGAGCAGACCATCCAAACTTCATCAGGTGGCATCTACAACAATGCCGCACAAATTTGGAATCACACTTTCTTTTGGAGCAGCATGAAGCCTCAAGGGGGAGGGCGACCCAAGGGTGCTTTGGCGGGCGCTATTGATGCCAAGTTTGGCAGTTTTGCCATGTTCAAAGAGGCCTTTGCTAAGAGTGCTGTAGGCAACTTTGGTTCTGGCTGGACTTGGCTTGTCAAGAAACCTGATGGCACGGTTGATATCGTTAACACGGGTGCTGCCGGCACCCCTTTGACCACCGCTGACAAGGCCTTGTTGACGATTGACGTGTGGGAGCACGCTTACTACATCGACTATCGCAATCAGCGGCCCAAATGGGTCGAAACCTTCTTGGGTTCACTGGCCAACTGGGATTTTGCCGAGGCCAACTTCGCTTGAGCCGTCAAAGGAGCGCATCACGCATGGGGGCTTAATCTGCCCCCATGAGTCTGCGTTGTTTTTGATTTTGATCGATATGGCGCTGCAAAACCCGCTGGGCTTCGCTTTCGAGTGACAAGATTTCGCATCCGAGTCGTGCACCTTGAGCTTGAATATTGAGGTTTGTGACATGGTGCAGATGCAGATGGGCCGTCAGTCGTGTACTCATGTCCAATTCAAAGCGCACATCATTGAGCTGAATGCCGGGTGTGAGGGCTGGCACGTCACAAGGCAGATAAAGCGCACAGCCCCCCAAGCTGATATCTAGCACCCGCAGCTCAAGCTGCATTTCGGCAATCATCGGGTGCCTGAGTATGGCCTTGGGTTGTGTGCGATTCAGTGGATGGACCCTGAAGCTGTTGCGGCGTTGAAAACGAAATATTTCTTGTGGAAAACTGCAGCGCAAGGCAGTGTGGGTAGCGCTGTGGATTAACATCAAATTATGGAGTTCGAATTGCAGCTTGATACTGTCAAGATAGGCCACAGCGGTGGCCTCGTCGGATTCGATCAATGCTTGGATGCTGGTGTCTGCCGCTTCTAAACTGAAGCTCAAGGTGTCGCCAGACTCATCCACGACCCACAAACAGGTGGTGATTTGAGGCCCATGGGGGGTGTGTAGCTTGATCGGTACTTCAGTGTCGCGGAGTTGCTCTAGCAGGGTTGATATTTCATTTCTGGCATTCAGGCAATGCGTGTTGTCGAAGGCATCTTCGATCTGTGGTGGTGAGGTTTGCAAAGTGGTGGACATGGCTTTAGTGCAGAGTCTTGGCTCGGCCCGTCAAAATTCCGTCAAGGTCTTCTAGCCAAGGCTCTGCCAGGTTGCGAATCTCTGCATCGTTGACCAGGATGCGTTGCATGATTTTTGATTTCAGCTGGGTTTCTTCAGCGCCCAAGGGGTGCTCATTGGCTGCATGTTTGAGCTGCGAGATCAGCAGCGCACAAGCCCCTTCGAGTTTGATGACTTCATCCCAGTTGCCTTGTCGAGCAGCCTCTAACATCGACTGGCTGGCTTGTTCAATGGCTTCGTAATAGTTGAGGAGTGAGGCATTCATGTGGTACGGCTTTACAAAAAGTGACTGGACAGCAAAACTTATTGAGTCGTGGTCGCTTGGGCGCTGGCGATGGCAACCCAGCCGGCTCGCAGCGGTTCAACAAGTCGTGCGCATTCTTCCAGGGCAGAGGCATCGTTGTGCAAATTGGCATGCGTCAGTCGCAGGGCAACGTAGTTATACAACTGGTGCAGGTCTTGGGCCAATTGGCCGCCTTCTTCGAGGTTGAGGCCGGCATTCAAGCCTTCATCAACGATGCGCAGCGCACGCACGATAGCGCGGCATTTCGTCTCGATGTTTCGTGTCGCTATGGCCCCGCGTGCTTGTGTGACTGACTCTAAAAATCCGTCATACAACATCAAGACCAATTGGTGCGGTGAGGCACTCGAGACGCCAGTTTCGACACTGACGTCACGGTAGGCGCTGGAGAGGTGGGTTTGCGTGTTTCGGTGGGCTGCACTGGCAAACATGGGATGCTTTCTGTGTTGTCCTGTTTGAAATATCGGCTTGGGCTTCAATGACTTAAGCCTTCAGTGCTTGACTTGTGTCGGTATTTATAGTCGGTCCCACAAAGGGTCATGGGGGCTGGGCCTGCATAAAAAAATGGCCGCATTAGCGACCATGGGGGTTAACAATATGAGGCGCCCTGCTGGGCGGCTTGCGCTACCCGCCTACCCACGGTCCATCACCCGCTATTGTTATTGTTATTGTTATTGAATTGCTGATTGATGTAGTTTTGCAGGCCATTGAGTTGTCCCAGTTGGGTATCGAGCGCGCTGTATTGCAGTCGCAGTCGTTTTTCGACTCTGGCGATCTGGTCGTTCAAAAACTCTTGCCGATCAGTATTGCGCTCAATGCTTCGTTGCAAGCCCTGAGTTCTCGTATTGATTGTGCCGTCAATGCCCATGGCTTGGTCTGCCATGCGTCGCAGGCGTGTGGCAATACCGTCATTGGACAGGGTCGTGATATTGCTGTTGCTGAACAGATTGCGCATTTCTGTGATGTTGCTCAATCCTGCCGAGAGCTTGCTTTCATTGATCTTGATCGAGCCGTCTCGCTGCACATCAAAGCCAACCTCGGCCACGCGAGTGAACGTGCTGGATGCCCCACTGGTGGCGCCCAAGACCGTTCGCATTTGGGACCTCAATGAGACTGCCGCACTGTCACCTTGAAGCCCTCCGCCCCGGCCACTGGTGGCATTGAATTTGGTTTGCTCGGTGAGAAGGGTGTTGAGGTCGTTATAGGCCTTAGCGAAGGCATCCAGAGATTTTCGAATGGCCGTATTGTCTTGATTGGCATTGATTTGAACCGGTGCAGTGGTGAGTTTTCCCAAAGTCAGGCTGACGCCATCGACGACGTTGCTTAGGGTGTTGCTGGCCGACGATATTGGAATGCCGTTCAAGGTGGCAGCAGCATTGGCTGCAGCAATGGCTTGCGCCATGGTCAAAATGCCCGCTGAAGGATCAAAGGCCAAAGCCGATAAGCCCAGGCCATCGGTGTTGTTGGCGTCAGCGTCATTCACTGAGATGCGAAAGCCGTTGGCCACGCCCGTGGCGGTTGATCGAAACACCAGCCGAGCTCCGTTGGCATCGGTCAATACCGATGCGGTGATGCCAGCATTGGCTGAATTGATCTTGTCGCGCAACTGTGCCAGCGACTCAGCTGGCGGGCCCACGGAGATCTCTAGTGCGCTGCTTGACACGAAATTGACCTGGTCTTCAGACCAAGTACCCAGCTCGATGCGCAGGGTGCCTTCGCCAACCAATGATTCTGCTGAGGGGTAGGTGATGCTGCTGTTGGATTGCGCTGCAGCGAGACGTTGAATTTCAAGCGAATAATTTCCCGGCTTGGCGCTGCTGGTGGTTGACACCGCAACAGTTGTGTTGTCTGAAGTGGTGGCCAGAGTTTGTGACCACGTGTCTGAGGAGGTCAATGCAGCTGCCGCATCGCGCAAGGCAGCCATGGATGAGTTCAATTGTCCGTAGGTGGACAATTGCGACTGCAAGTTGGTGGCCTCGCCCTGAAGTTGAGACAAGGGTTGTCGCTCTACGGCCAACAGTTGCGTGATGATGTTGTTAACATCAAGGCCGCTGCCAATGCCTGGTGATGAGATGGTGGCCATGATTTACTCCTAGCGTTCTCTGCGTTTCGGCATTTTTTTCAGGAACTTTAGGGCGAAACGGCACTACCGGCCCCTGCGGGGCCCAAAACCTGTGGAAAACGCTAGATCCGGGGCTTAGTTTCTGAGTAGCTGCAGCACTTGTTGCGGCAGCTGGTTGGCTTGGGCCACCATGGCATTGCCTGCTTGCTGCAAGATCTGGGCGCGTGATAAGTTGGCAGTTTCGGCTGCAAAATCGGCGTCCATGATCCGGCCGCGTGCGGCCGATTGGTTTTCGCCGGAGATGCGCAAACTCGAGATGGCAAACTCAAAGCGGCTCATGGCAGCGCCGTAGGTGGCGCGGTCGGTGGTGATGAGGTCGAGCTGCGCATCGATGGCCGCCAAAGCGGTTGAGGCATTGTCGGGGGTGGTCAAATCGCCCGCGACAGTGGCCACCGTGTTGGTGGTGACAATTAATGTGTCGCCATTGTTGGCCCCAACTTGAAAGACCTGCACACCTGCTGCAGCGCCGACAATGGCTGTGCCATTGAACTTGGTTTGGTTGGCTACCCGGGTGATTTCAAGCGAGAGCTGTTGATATTCGGTATCGAGGTTGAGTCGGTCAGAGGTTCCGTTTGAGCCGTTTTGGGCTTGTACTGACAGCTCACGCATGCGCTGCAAAGCATCGGTGATGGTGGCCAGCGCGCCTTCTGCCGTTTGGGCTAGCGAAATGCCGTCGTTGGCATTCCGAATGGCCACATTGGTGCCTCTGATTTGGGCGTTCATCCGGTCGGCAATCGCCAAGCCGGCAGCATCGTCTTTGGATGAGTTCACGCGTAGGCCTGAAGACAGTCGCTCCATGGAGGTTGCCAGCGACATTTGCGAGGTCGCCATGTTGCGCTGCGCGTTCAAAGAGGCAATGTTGGTATTGATTGTCTGCGCCATGTGTGCACTCCCAAATAGACTGAAGACGTCCGTCAACTTCGCCGGATTTGCTTGTGGCCAAGCCAAAATCGGTTCTTAAGTCTTATTCTCGGTAGCTTTGGCATGCAGGGTCGATTGAAAAAACGGCGTTTCACTGCTCATCTTTTTGGGAGAGAAGTGGAGCGCCCAAAAAAAACCGCCCCGGAGGGCGGCTTGCAAGCTGTAAGTGACTTTGACTTATCGCAGCAGCGAAAGCACTTGGTTGGGCAGTTGGTTGGCCTGCGCCACCATGGCGGTGCCCGCTTGCTGCAATATCTGTGCGCGAGACAAATTGGCGGTTTCAGAGGCGAAATCAGCATCCATGATTCGGCCTCGTGCAGCAGATTGATTTTCGCCAGTGACCGTCAAGTTTTGAATCGTGAAGTTGAATCGGTTGATGGCTGCACCGTAGGTTGACCGGTCTGTTGTGACGACGTCCAACTGTGCATCAATAGCTGCCAGTGCGGTCGAGGCATTATCGGCTGTTGTCAAGTCGCCCGCGACCGTGACCACCGTGGTGGTGGTCACGGTCAGTGTGTCCTGATTGTTGGCGCCCACTTGAAAAGTTTGAGCACCTGCCGAGGCCCCAACGATGGCTGTACCGTTGAACTTGGTCTGGGCGGCAATCCGGGTTATTTCAGCCGAGAGTTGTTGATACTCTGTATTGAGGTTGGCGCGGTCTGAAGTGCCGTTAGAGCCATTTTGAGCCTGTACAGACAATTCACGCATGCGCTGCAATGCGTCTGTGATGGTGGACAGTGCGCCTTCAGCCGTTTGGGCCATCGAGATGCCGTCGTTGGCATTGCGAATGGCCACGGTCGTGCCTCGGATTTGCGCATTCATTCGGTCTGCAATTGCCAGACCCGCCGCATCGTCTTTGGCTGAATTGACCCGCAGGCCAGAGGACAAGCGCTCCATCGATACAGCCAAGGACATCTGGGACGTCGATGAATTACGCTGAGCGTTCAGGGAGATTACGTTGGTGTTGATGGTCATTGCCATGATCGGACTCCTTACAGTTGAAATGACTCCCGGTCTAGCCGCCGGCGTTTAACGCCGGTCACTCGCAACGGCCTGGTGAGTGGATGCCATTGCGAATCACCTTTGCTTGCAAGAAACTCAAAGGATCTTGTAGACCCTTCAAATTCCACGCTCCGCCCGCACTAGTCAACCGTTACGTCGCACAGCGGTTTAATGCTGTTCAAACTTCGGCCGGCTAACCGGACCACGACCTGAAATGATTTAAGGTGCGTTGAAGCACTTATCGGCGTGCTTCGCAAGGGACTTTAGAAATTTTTTGATCTTCGTGCTTGCAAGCTCTGCAATAAATTGAGGAGCTCGATGCCTCGAAAAGCGAGGGGCATTGGGTCTTGTTGTGGACGTTCATGGCAATCATGTGGCTGCGATTCATCACCCCGCGCTCTTGAGTTTGCCTGGGTCTGGTCATTTGACGCCACAATCAAGCTCATCTCTTAACAGCACTTCAAGACACAAACCATGAATCGCATTGCACTGGTGATGATTGCGCGTGATGAAGCGCGCTGTATTGAACGCAGCTTGCTCAGCGCTAAGCCTTTTGTCGATGAGATGGTGGTGCTTGACACCGGCTCAGTCGATGCCACGGCGCGCCTGGCCACGGCTTGTGGTGCCAGGGTGGGGCACTTTAAATGGGTGGATGATTTTTCAGTGGCACGCAATGTGGCTTTGGCAATGACCGATGCGCCTTGGCGATTGGTGATGGATGCTGATGAATGGATTGAGGCGCAGGGGGCTGAGACCTTCGCCGCCTTACGTGCACAGGACAGTAATTTTGTGGGGCAAGTGAGGGTCAGCAGTGAGTTTGACCAAACCACGCACAGCATTGAGCGTGCGCCCAGTTGGTTGTCTCGAGTGTTGCCCGAGGGGGTGACGTACTGTGGGCGTGTGCATGAGCAGCCTGAGTCGGATTTAAGGCGTCTGCGGCTGCCCTTGGTGTTGGGCCACGACGGCTATAGAGCCCACCAAATGTTTGCCAAGGCAGATCGTAATGCACAATTGTTGCGCTTGGCGCTGCAAAGCCAGCCCGGTGACCCCTATTTGCAGTATCAGTTGGGCAAAGACTTCGAGGTGCAGGGTGCCTTTGGTGAGGCTGCCTCTTGGTATGACAAGGCCTTGGCGCAGGCTGCATTGAGCGCTCCATGGCGTCATGATCTGGTGCTGAGAACATTGTTCACATTGAAGAAAATTCGTTCTTTTGAAGCGGCATTGAATTTGGCCTTGTGTGAGCAATTGAGGTGGTCGGATTCGCCCGATTTTTTCTTCACCTTGGGTGATTTGTTTTTGGATTGGGCTCATTTTGATGAGAGCTTGGCCTCTAGGTTGCTGCCCATGATTGAGTCAAGTTGGTTGCAAGCCATTGACATTGGCGAGCGTTCTGAGTTGGCTGACACCGTGCAGGGAAGAGGCAGTTTTCTGGCCGCCCACAATTTGGTGGTCATGTATGAAAGTTTGGGGCAGCAAGCGTTGGCGCAAACATGGCGTGAGCGAGAGGCGCTGATGCGCGCGGGTGTAGCTGAAAATCAGGGTCAGCGTGGGTCTCACATGGGTTTGCCTTGAGGTGATTTGGCCCATTAGAGGGGGCCATTTCAGGGCACCGGATGTTGGCGGGCTTCGTACCCTTGAGGCTACCTTAGTCAGCACTTATGCCCGCGTAGCGCATGGAGAATCATGGATGGCTCTCGTCTTACCAACGCCAGTGATCCCCGCCAAAGTCGGTGCCTCAAAGGCTCAGCTCAAGGCCTATAAGCATTGGCTTGCTGGACAAGGCTTTGCCCAAAACCAGCAATGGGCGCGGGCCCTGGCAGCTTTTGAGCAAGCCAGCCATTGGCCGGTAGACACTGCTTATCCGGTCGCGGCAGTCCATGCGGCAATCAAGGCTGGTCGCAGCGAATATGCCGTGCAATTGGCTCGACGCTTGCATCTCAACCATCCCTTGGTTTTGATCGGCTACACGCTAGAGTCTCACGCCTGGTTGGCTTTGGGTCAACATGACGAAGCTGTGAGCTGCTTGCACAGTCTTCCTGCTGAATTGAGTAAAGACCATGATGCCTGGGTCTCTCTGGGGGTGGCTTTGCAGCGCTCTCGCCGTCACCCTGAGGCGGTGCAAGCCTTTATGGCAGGCCTGGCGCAGCGCATGGATCAGCCACTTGCGCATTTTCGGATGGGGATGTCGTTCAAAGACATGGGGCTCAAGGCCGAGGCTGCCGAGTGTGTTCGCACCGCTTTGATTTTGGGCTTAGGAACCAGTGAGTTGGCGGCCCTTGGCCAGCTTCTATTTTTAGAGCGTGAGGCTTGTCGCTGGCCTCAGGCCCAGCAGGCCTTGATTGAATTGAATGCAGCGCTGGCGCGTGCGCCCGATGGTCAGCCCATTGAGACGGGGCCATTTCCGCATGCGGTTATTGTGGCAGACCCGTTGGCGCAGCTGAAAGTGGCACAACACTACGCGGCTCATGTTCAGCGGACTGTGCGGTGCTTGCCTAAGGTGCTTGCCAAGCGGGGCGGCGCACGCATTCGGTTGGGGTATGCCTCCGCTGACTTCCATCAACATGCCACCAGCCAACTGATGGTGCAGATGCTAGAAAGCCATGACCGTGAACGTTTTGAGGTGACGTTATTCTCAACGGGGCCCAGTGATGGCAGCGCCATGCGACAACGTGTTCAGGCTTCAGTCGAGCATTTTGAAGACCTTCGCGGGTTCAGTTTTGAGCGAGTGGCTCAGCGCATTCGCGAGTGTTCGATTGATATTTTGGTGGACCTTAAAGGTGCCACTCACGATACATTGTTGCCGGTGTTTGCTTACCAGCCAGCGCCGCTGCAAGTGAGCTGGTTGGGCTTTCCAGGCACGACGGGTGCCTCTTACATTGATTATTTTGTCGGTGATCGGGTGGTCACCCCAATAGCCCACGCGCATCATTTCAGCGAGGCTATTGCTCAAATGCCAAACTGCTATCAGCCCAATGATGCCCATCGACCCCGGCCGATGGTGCGTGAACGCAGTGCTTGGGGTGTGCCTGATGATGCCCTGTTGTTGTGTGGCTTTCATCAGTCATACAAAATCTCTGCAGAAGTCTTTGATGTGTGGTGTCGTATTTTGCACGCCGAGCCTCGGGCCTCTTTGTGGCTTTTGCAGTGGAACATGAATGTCAAACACGCCTTAGAGGCCGCTGCCCGCGTGCGAGGTATCGGCGCACATCGTTTGTTGTTTGCTCCGTTGCTGCCGCTCGAAGAGCATTTGAGCCGCCTGGGCTGTGCTGATTTGTACCTTGACGCCTGGCCTTGTAACGCCCACACCACCGCGGGTGAGGCCCTGTGGATGGGGGTGCCCGTGGTGACGCTGATTGGGCCCACTTTTGCGCAGCGTGTAGCAGCCAGTCTATTGCACACGGTGCAATTGAGCCAGTGGGTGTCAGACACCCCAGAGGGTTATGAGCTCAAAGTATTGAGCCTGTTGCGTGATGCCGGGTTGCGCCAATCACTGCGTGCTCATTTGACTGGACAACGACACAGCAGCCTGTTTGATGGCTATCAGTTTGCGCGAGACTTTGAAGCATTGCTGATGCGCATGTGGGAGCACAAGCTGGCAGGCTTAAAGCCTCGGGCTTTGCCTGCGATGTCGTCATCGGCCAGCGTTGAGCTTCAGTTCCGAGGGGTATAGCCCCATGTTTGTGACATGCATCAAGGTAATTTTTGGCAAACAGCGGGTAATTTATGCCTTACATCACGCTTTTGAGCCTCTTGAGCGCTGGGACACTGAGGGTATTGACAACGCTTGATTGATGCCCAGGAGTGACCATGTCCAATCTACCTCCCATACACCTTTGCATCATGCAGCCGGGCGGCTATGTGCACTCTCTGGGATTTCTAGACCCTGCGCAATACTTTCAATATCAGTTTCGGCGCCTGGGCGCTGAGGTGAGCATGGGGAAAAATCGCCTCAAACACAACGCGGTCAACTTTGTCTTTGGCGCTCACCTGGGTTTTGACCCAGGCTTGCGCGACCACTATGACTGCATTTTTGTGAACTTTGAGCAGCTGGGGGAGGGCGGGGCCCAACTGGCTCAAAGCTACTTTCGATTATTGGGCAGCTCGGCCGTGGTCGACTATGACGCGCGAAATGTGCCTAATTACACCCAGCAAGTCGAAGACGTCCCTGTGGTGCCTTTGTGGTTTGCTCCGTATCTACGAAGCGAATCTCCGCAAGCCCTGGTCGAGCGGCCCATTGATTTGCTATTTTTTGGAAGCATGAATGACCGCCGACGGGCTTTGCTAGACCGTATTCAGGCGAAAGGGGTGAATGTCAGTCAATTTGACAGCCCGCTTTATGGACCTGAGCGAGATGACTTTGTCCGACAGTCTAAGGCCGTATTCAATGCTCACTTTTATGAAACCAGCCGCTTTGAACAGGCTCGGGTGTCGCATTGCCTTTCACTGGGCACGCCGGTGATCTCTGAGCGCAGTCTCTTGACAGGGCCCGATGCAGCGTTTGAGAACAGTGTGATGTGGGTTGACGACGCGCAGTTGGATGGCTTTTTTGCGCAGCAGTTTGGGACTGCTTCATTTTTCGAGCAAGCCCAAAAGTGCCTAGAGAACTTCAAAGCACATGACCCGATAGAAGCTTACGCTGATTTGCTGGCGTTTGCGGCAGGCTACGCCAAGGGGCGGCGTGAGCAGGGCTTGCCGACTTGCTGGCAGCCTCACCAAATTAACCTGGGTTCGGGCAAAGACTATAAGCTGGGGTGGCTTAATCTTGATGTCTTGGCGCGTGCGCAGCCTGATGTGGTGCTAGACCTGGGCCAACCCTTGAGTTTGCCCTTGCGAGTGGACAGCCCCCTGGTGGGGCCGATGGACTTGGCACCGGGCAGCATTTCAATGATCTATGCCAACAACGTGCTTGAGCATGTGCCCGATTTGCCCCAGCTGATGACCAATTGCCTTGAGCTTCTCAATACGGGGGGGGGGATGCATTTGGAGGTGCCCTATGAGGGGGCAACAACCGCGTGGCAAGATCCGACCCATGTTCGTGCCATGAACGAAAACTCTTGGCTGTACTACACCGACTGGTTTTGGTACCTGGGTTGGTTTGAGCACCGGTTCGCAGCCCAAAAGTTGACCTACTTGAACGCCACACTTCAGGTGTGCACCAAAGCGCAGGCGGCGTTCATGCGTCTGGTGTTGGTCAAGGTTCAAACCACCCCTCAAGAGCGCATGACGGCACGCGTGATGAGGCCTGATTTTGCGCTGCCTGAAGAAGCTGCATTGGATCCACGCCTGACGCTTACCCGTTTGGCCAGCGCCAAGTTAGCAACCCAAAAACGCTTGCACACAGTCTAGAGCATCTTGTGTGGGCGCCTGGTGTGGGCCATCCAGGGAGCACACGTTGTCAGAATAAATCTGACAACGTGTATGGATAAACCTGGACTCAAGCCACAGAGATGGGCTGATGTTGGCGGCCAATTGATCTGTTCACAATCCGTTTCACGCTGAGACGTTTTTCTCAGCCCGATCAACGAACAGACAAGGTGGAAGCTATGAATCCCGATCAAGTCCTGACTGAAATCCGCGAAGCCAACCTTTCTTACTTGATGTTGGCTCAAAGCCTGATACGGTCTGACCGCGAGCAGGCTTTGTATCGATTGGGGATTACGGAAGAAAGCGCGGCGATGATTGCACTGCTGACGCCTGCTCAAATGATGAAAATCGCTGCAGGTAACACATTGCTTTGCCGCTTTCGCATGGACGATGACTTGGTTTGGGGTCTGTTGACAAATCATGGCAAAAGCGCCGCCTTTGATACGACAAACCGCTTGCACGCCAGCATTTTGCTCGCCGGTCGTCATCAAGAAGCTGCTTGATCGCGGGCTCATTGAGCCTTTTGTTTGACACCGTGATCAACCGGAGCACCACCATGCGCTGCAAAAGTATTCTTACCGAGGCCAAGCAGATTGAACGCGCTGTCACCTTGATCAATCTGGGGGCTCGGCTGCAAGTGCTGGAGTCAGAAACAGACTTGTCTTATGAGCGCTTGCTGCGCCTTTACAAAGAAGTGTCTGGCAAATCGCCCAGTAAGGGGCAATTGCCATTCTCGACAGATTGGTTCATGACTTGGCAGCCCAATATTCATGCAAGCTTGTTTCTCAACATCCATGAATACCTGAACAAGGTGGCCGAGATGGATGAAATTGACACCGTGATCAAAGCTTATAAGCTGTATTCAGAGCAAACCACCGCGCAGCGCTTGGAGGCGTTGTTGTCGATCACTCGAGCTTGGCGTTTGGTCAAATTTGTGGACAACGGGATGTTGACATTGACTCAATGCTCTAAGTGTGGCGGAAAGTTTGTGACTCATCCGCATGAAATTGCCAAACACTACGTGTGCGGTCTGTGCAGCCCACCAGCTCGGGCAGGCAAGGGTCGATCGGTGGGGGGTATTCAGATGCATTGATTCAGGGGCGTTGATCTCCAGTCGTGATGGGCCGAGATGGCCAAGGGGTCAAGTTTTTGAGCAAGACCGCACACTCAGATTGTGTTTGCACGGGTTGGGCTTGAGTTGGATTAGATTTTGTCAAATCATGAGTCATTGCGAAAGTGTTTCTTGGTTGTTTCCTCCTGGCACAGACTTGTGCCTTCAACGGGCCCTCGGGCCCGTTTTTTTATGGAGGGGAGCTTTGGGACTTGCCGATTTGCGGGCCATCACCGCTCAATTGTGCGGATTGCATCTCAGTCGATCTCTCAAGCACTCAAGCACTCAGTGGTGCAGCCGATATCCCAAACAAGGCGGGGACCTAGTACCCCGTCTCAGTGAATTTGACAGGTTGGAAGCCTTGTCTTCGTCCGCCATGCGTCGTTGTAAATCCTCGTGAAACCTTAAGGGTATCGCTGCGGTTTATGCCTAGCCTGACGAACAAATCCATCGACTTCGAACCTGTCAAATTCACTGGGACGGGGTACCAGCGCAGGGTTGCTCTTGAACTTGGGGTGGCAGCATGTTTGTTTTAATTGGTTGGGGGATTGTCTTGGTTTGTGTTTTTGGGGTGTATATCGCCCACGGCGGCAATATTGGTGTCGTTTTGAAAGCCTTACCTTTTGAGATGATTTCTATTGGTGGCGCAGCGGGCGGGGCCTTTGTGGTCAATAACCAGCCTAAGCTGCTCAAGGCTACGCTGAAGGGTCTGAAAGAGTGCTTTAAGTCGTCGCACTTCAACAAAGACCGCTATATGGAGCTGATGGCTTTGCTCTATGACTTGCTGCAAAAAGCTCGCAAGGAAGGGTTGATGTCGATCGAGAAAGATGTTGAAGAGCCACACAGCTCTGCTATTTTCCAAAAGTACCCTAAGGTGGGACACGATCACCATGTGGTCGAGTTCATTACCGACTATTTGCGCATGATGGTGTCAGGCAATTTGAATGCCCATGAAATTGAAAGCCTCATGGACAGCGAAATTGAAACGCACCACAACGAAGCTCATGCGCCAGTGGCCGCAATAGCCCGCTTGGCAGGCGCCTTGCCAGCATTTGGGATTGTGGCGGCGGTTTTGGGGGTCGTGAACACCATGGGCTCGGTGGGCCAGCCCCCGGCCATATTGGGGGGCATGATCGGTTCAGCCTTGGTGGGAACGTTTTTGGGGATTTTGCTGGCCTACGCTTTTGTCGAGCCGTTGTCTGGCTTGTTAGAGCAAAAAGTGGATGAGGGCAGCAAAGAACTTCAATGCATTAAAACCACTCTGTTGGCCAGCATGCAAGGCTACGCCCCTCAGGTTGCTGTTGAGTTTGGACGCAAAGTGCTGTACTCGGGGGATCGCCCCACGTTTGCCGAGCTTGAAGCGCACGTCAAAGGTAAGAAGTAGGGGCTTAAAATGGCTGGCGACGCTAAAAAACTACAGCCCATCATCATCAAGAAGGTGAAGAAGGGCGGGCACGGCGCCCACGGCGGCGCTTGGAAAATTGCCTACGCTGACTTTGTCACGGCCATGATGGCTTTCTTTTTGCTGATGTGGCTGCTGGGATCGACCAGTGAAGGTGACAAAAAAGGCATTGCTGACTTTTTCAATGCCCCGTTGAAGGTGGCCCTGCTCAATGGGGGCAGCGGATCGGGTGACTCATCCCACGTGCTTAAGGGGGGGGGCACAGATTTAACCCGCAGCAATGGTCAAGTCAAGCGGGGTGACATTGAAGCCCCTCGAAGTACCTTGAACTTGCAGGCCCTCAAGGCCGAGCAGCGTCGGGCTGACCGTGCCCGGCTTGAAGCCTTGAAGCAAAAATTGATGGAAAAAATCGCAGCTGAACCTAAGCTCGCTGCTGTCAAGGGACAAATTCGGCTGGACATGACGCGTGACGGTCTGCGCATTCAGATTGTTGACGAGAACAATCAACCGATGTTTGACAGCGGCAGCGCCATCGTCAGGCCGACCATGCGTGATGTGTTGAGAGACATTGGGGCTGTGTTGGCCGAGGTCTCTAACCCTCTGACCTTGGAGGGGCACACCGATGCACAGCCTTTTGGCATGGGTGGGCGAGGTTACAGCAACTGGGAGTTGTCCAGTGACCGGGCCAATGCCTCGCGCCGAGAACTGCTGGCCGGTCTTGCCTGAAAACCATGTGCTGCGAGTGCAGGGCTTGGCCAACAGCGTGCCACTCTTGCCCAAGGAGCCCAACAGCCCAGGCAATCGACGCATCAGCATTGTCGTCATGAATCGAGAAGCGCTAGAGCGTGTTTATCTCACAACTCCTGAGGGAGGAGAGTTACCCAGCGAGCCCACTATGCCCTCAATTTCCCCATCCACAGCCCGATAACACTTTGAGCGCCGCAAGGCACGCACCCTTCGTGAGGAGACTCCATGAGCACACAAACCCAACTGAAATTTTTGATTGTTGATGATTTCTCTACGATGCGTCGAATCGTTCGGGGGTTACTCAAAGAAATTGGCTACAACAACGCGGAAGAAGCCGAAGATGGCGCAGTGGCCCTGTCGATGCTCAAAAAAGGACAGTTCGACTTTGTGGTCAGCGATATCAATATGCCCAATATGACCGGCTTTGATTTGCTTTCAGCCATTAAAAAAGATGACGCTCTCAAACACCTGCCTGTGCTCATGGTCACGGCTGAGGCCCGAAAAGAAGACATCGTGAGGGCCGCCCAAGATGGTGCTGCCGGATACATCGTCAAGCCTTTCACCAAGGCCACCTTGGAAGAAAAGGTTAGCAAAATCATGCAAAAGCTTGCGACCGTAGCCTGAAGGAGGGCGACATGAAAATGGAAAGCGTTTCTATGTTTGAGGCCCAAGTGCCCACCCCAGCGAGCCCTTCGGTATCCCCACTTCTGGCCGCAGCAGGCGCCTCGCCTGAGGTTTTTCAGCAGCTGGGACTGATCACCCGCCAACTGCATGACACGTTGACGCAGTTGGGTGTCATGCCCAGACTTCAAACGGCGGCCGATGGCCTGCCTGATGCACGCAGCCGTTTGAGCTACATCGCTAAAAAGACGGGCGAAGCGGCTGAGAAGGTGCTCAACTCGGTGGACCAAGCCAAACAAGAGCACGCCAGCATTGCCGCTGAAACCCGCCGCATGGCTGACAATTTGCTAGCTGACCCGGTCAAGGCCGTAGCTTCAGGGGCCTTGATCAATTTTGTGAGTGACGTTGAGTCGGCCACCGAGCGCATAGATCGTCACTTGACAGACATCATGATGGCGCAAGACTTTCATGATCTTACCGGCCAGGTCGTGGCCAAGGTCGTGAGCCTGGCCACAGATCTTGAAGACAGTCTGGTCAAGTTGTTGCTGCAAGCTGCACCTGTTGAGCAAGTTCAAAAAGTGGAGGCTGCCTTGAATGGTCCTGTGGTTAACCCCGAGGGTCGCACCGATGTGGTGGCTGACCAAGGCGAAGTCGACGACTTGCTGGCCAGTCTGGGTTTTTGACTCAGGCACCAGGCACACTCCCAGCGATCCACGGGTTGCTGGGAGTGGTATATCCATGCTTCAGGCCCCGCAAGCCTGCTGGCGACCAAGCTCCGGATTGGCGATGTTTAGGGTTGATGTCGTCCAAAGAAACTCATGCTTTAACCCGCTATTGGAGCGATCCCTGCGAGTGCCGGGTGATGACAATCCACAGTACCGAATTTCTTTTGGTGATCGGTGGCCTCGTCTATGAATCAGCAGCTTGCAGCATCGATTTCAACAGCGCCCACTTTGGCGGCTCCAGGCACGGCATGGGCACAGGGTGTAGCCCATGCCCGTAGCGGCGGGATGACTTTGCCCGAGCTTTTAGATCAGGCCCATCGATTGCACCAAGAGGGCCTCGCAGAAGCTTCTGCCGAGCTCTATGAGCAGTGGATTGCACACACCCAGTCGCCAATGCGGCATGTGGCTTGCTTCAATTGGGGCACGGTCTTGGGTGCATTGAATCGGCCTGCGCAGGCTGAGCAGGCTTACCTTCAGGCTTTAGCCCTACAGCCCAGTTTTTTGCAAGCGCGACTTAACCTGGGTCATCAACTCGAAAATCAGGGCCGCCCCGAAGAGGCTTTAGCGCAGTGGCGCATGGTGGTGGCCGAAAGTCGTCCAGATGGTGGTGAGTTGGAGGTGATGTATTTGCACGCTGTCAATAATTTGGCTAGGCTGAGCGAACAGCAGCGAGCCTATGACCAGGCTGAGCGGTACATGGTCATGAGCCTGCAGGCCAAGCCTGATCAGTTTGATGTCATTCAACACTACGTGCATGTTCGTCAAAAGCAGTGCGAGTGGCCGGTTTACCAGAAAGTGGCTCAGGTCACAGACAACCAGCTTTTGATCGGGACTTCACCCTTGGCCATGCTTGGCGCCAGTGATGACCCTGCTTTGCAGCTTCTAGCGGCGCAGCGATTTGTCCATCACAAAGTGCCCAAGCCGCCGCCATCGGCGTTGCACCTTGCGTTTGCGCCTCGGCAAGGGGCTATCAAAATTGGTTATTTGTCAGGCGACTTATGCATGCATGCGGTGGGCTTGCTCACCGGCGAGCTGCTATCGCTGCATGACCGTCAACGCTTTGAAGTCCATGGATTTTGCTGGAGTCGTGAAGACGGCAGCGAGCAACAGCGTCGCCTGCGGGCTGGCATGGATCACTACCATCCCCTCACAGGCGTGAGTGATGCTGCCGCCGCTCAATCGATTGCTCAGCAGGGTATCGACATCCTGGTCGATCTACAGGGGTTGACCAATGGTGCTCGCCCAGCTATTTTGGGCATGCGTCCAGCGCCTATCCAGGTCAGTTATCTGGGCTTTCCGGGGACATCGTGCATTCCTGGCGTCGATTGGATAATTGCGGACCCCTTTGTGATGCCTGAGGCCTTGCTCCCCTACTGCAGCGAGCAGCCGATTTACTTACCCCATTGCTACCAAGTCAGTGATCGCCAGCGCGAGGTGGGCCCTACGCCCACCCGAGCTGCACTGGGCTTGCCCGATGAGGCCTTTGTTTTTTGTTCTTTCAATAACAATTTCAAGTTCACCGAGCCCATGTTTGCGGTGTGGATGCGGGTTTTAAAGTCAGTTCCTGGCAGCGTTTTATGGCTGCTTGCTGACAACGTTTGGGCTCGTGAAAACATGTTGCGTGTCGCTGATGCGCATGGTGTGGCACGTGAACGCTTGATTTTTGCGACGCGGGCGGCCCCTCCTGACTACTTGGCGCGTTTTCAGTTGGCCGACTTGCTGCTTGACACGTTTCCCTACAACGCGGGCACGACGGCCAGCGACGCACTTTGGATGGGGGTTCCTATTCTCACCCTGTCGGGGCGCACCTACATCTCACGCATGGCCGGTAGCTTATTAACGGCAGTGGGTCTGCCTGATCTGGTCACCGAGTCTTTGGCGGTGTATGAGCAGCGTGCCACTGAGCTCGGGCGCCAGCCGCAGCGGGTGATGTCTTACAAGCGCTACCTTGCCGAGCATGGGCGAACATCACGCCTGTTCGACATCCCGGCACTGGTGGGGCACATGGATGATGCATTTGAGCGAATGGCCTTGGCACAGCGCTCGCAAGAGCTTGCACGCAGACAAGCCCCCACAACGCCCAGGGAGGCACTGTGAGTGCAGTCCATGAGGCCGTGATGCCGCCAGAAATCGAGTCGTCGCCCGTGAGAGAGGACGACGCTTTGTTGCATGCCGCGGCATGGCTCACTTCTCACCATGGACGTGATCGCTCACCTGCTTCTTTGATTGCCAATATGCCTATTACGGGCGCTGTCGCACCTGATCAGGCGGTTCGCATTCTTCAAGAGGCAGGCTTCAATGCAGGGTTAATTCAGCGTCGCATCGCTGACATTCATGCGCTGTTGTTTCCTGCCGTGTTGCTGCTCAGCCATCGCGATGCCTGCATCATCAAAAAACGTCTAGAAAACGGCCAGGGCTACGAAGTGGTCATGCCGGGCCCAGAGTGCCATAGCGTATTTGCCACCGAAGCAGAGCTTGAGGCCGAGTACACCGGCTTTACCTTGGTTGCCTCACCCAAAGTGAGTGTTGAAGCCAACACCCATGGCTTGGGTGCTTTGCGTGACCCCAAAAGCCACTGGTTGTGGGGCACCATGCGACGCTTCGCACCCTATTACCGCTCAGCCTTGCTGGCGGCGATGTTGAGCAATTTGCTGATGTTGGTCAGTGGTCTGGTGATGTCTGTGGTTTACGACAAAGTGATTCCGCATCAAGCTTTCGTAACGCTGTGGGCATTGGCCACCGGGGCTTTTATCGCTTTGGTGTTTGACATGATCGCCCGTCAATTGCGCAGTCACTTGATTGACCTGGCGGGGCGTAAGACCGATCTCATCATTGGCTCGATGCTGTTTCGTCAAACTCTGGCTGTGCGCATGGAGCATCGCCCGGCTTCTGCAGGCTCTTATGCCCATCATCTGTCGCAGATCGAAATGGTTCGCGATTTTTTCACTTCAGCCACGATGTCTGCGCTGACTGACTTGCCATTTATTGTGATTTTTGTGGCCATGTGTTTCATTGTTGGCGGTCCTTTGGGGTGGGTGTTGGTGCTGGCAATCCCAGTCATTTTGGGTGTGGCCTTGGCAATTCAGGGGGCATTGCGGCGTGCCATGCGGGCTAACATGCACCAGATGGCCGATCTTCAGGGGGTGCTGGTTGAGGCGGTCGAGGGCTTGGAAGACCTCAAGGCCACAGGGGGTCAGGGTCGGTTTGTGCATCGCTATGAGGCCGCCACGGCAGCTGCAGCCGAGACTTCGCTCAAAGCCCGCGCCATGTCCAGCTGGACCAGCAACTTTTCATCCGCAGCTCAACAAGTCGTCACCCTGGTGATGATGGTTTGGGGGGTTTATCTCATTCATGCAGGCCAAATCACTGGGGGGGCTTTGATTGGCTCGGTCATGTATGCGGGGCGTGCGGTGGCTCCTTTGAGTAGCCTGGTCGGCTTGGCCACACGCTATCAAGCTGCGCGAGCGGCCATGGCCGCTCTTGATCAAATGATGAGTCTGCCAGTCGAGCGTGAGCACGGGAAAAACTACGTCGCTCACCACAGTGTGACTGGACGCATCGGCCTGCATGACCTGAGCTTTGCCTACCCAGCCCCAAGCGGCGAGGTGGCCCCTAAAGTCCTTAAAGCGATCAATTTGCATTTTGAGCCGGGTGAGCGCGTGGCCGTGCTGGGCCGCATTGGCAGTGGAAAATCAACTGTACTTCGATTACTGGGGGCTTTGTACCAGCCCACAGAAGGCCGTGTTGAAGTCGATGGTATCGATATGCGCCAGCTTGACCCGGCAGATTTTCGCAATCGCTTGGGCTTTGTCTCCCAAGAGCCAAGGCTGTTCAATGGCACTTTGCGTGACAACGTGTTGATGGGTCGACCCATGTTGGATGCCGCTCAGTTGCTGATGGTGGCCAAGCTCACAGGCCTGGATCAAGTGGTGGCCTCGCACCCCAAAGGGTGGGATTTGTCTGTTGGTGAGATGGGGGGGCTGCTGTCGGGCGGCCAGCGTCAATTGGTGGCTTTGGCGCGTTGCTTGGTGACGCAACCTCAGATTTTGCTCATGGACGAGCCGACCAGCTCGATGGATGCGCAATCCGAGGTCATGTTTTTGCGTCGGCTCAAAGAGGCAGTTGGCTCTTGCACCTTGGTGGTTGTCACGCACCGGCCCGCCGTGCTCGATTTGGTGGATCGTGTGGTGGTGATGGATGCTGGCAAAGTGGTTCTGGATGGCCCTAAGGCCCAGGTTTTGGCGGCTTTGTCGGGTGCGCGTCCTGCCTCACCGGCCACACAGCAGGCCCCATCCAATGTTCACATGCACCCCTCTACCCAGCCGGTGCAGCAGGCCGCATCCTTGTGATGATTAGGCGGCTACTCCAAATTTTGCGCCACTGGCAAATCGTGAACCCCGGGCGAGTTCACCATGTCCCGAGAAAAACCTCCTGAGCCCCCTCTGGAGCCCGGCGATGTAGCCTATCTGGCCGACATGCGTGCGGCTCAATTGGTTGAGGCTACACCCCGCACCACATGGGCGCTGTACCTGATTTTGCTGGTCATGGCCTCGGCTTTGGTATGGGCCTCAATCACTCGGGTGGATGAGGTCACACGTGCCGATGCGCGGGTGATTCCAGATGGCCGAGAGCAAATCATTGCCAGCTTAGAGGGGGGCATCTTGCGCGAGCTCAAAGTCAATGAGGGGATGCAAGTCGAGGCTGGGCAGGAGTTGGCGCTGTTAGATCCGACGCGGTTCGAGTCACAGCAAAATGAGGGTCAAATCCGCCGTTTGTCAATGAAGGCAACGCTGGCGCGTTTGATTGCCGAGGCCAATGGTCAAGAGCCTAATTTTGCCTCTGAAGTGGCTGCAGTGCCGGCATTGCTTGCCGGTGAGCGCGAGGCGTTTAATGCGCGGCGCCGATCTTTGGAAGAAACCGTCAGCGCCAATGCGCGCAGCATCCAACTCTTGTCTCGAGAGTTAAAAATGGCCGAGGCCATGTCAGCCAAGGGGCTGATGTCTGAGGTCGAGGTCATCCGCCTGCGTCGCCAGGTCAATGATTTACAGCTGGCCAATCAAGACCGAGTCAATAAATTCAAGCAAGATGCGAGCATCGAATTAGTGCGGGTGCAAAACGAGGTGACCCAGATCGAAGAACAAATTGCGGGTCGCGCCGATGTGCTTCGCCGCACTGTGTTGACCTCACCGGTGCGAGGTATTGTGAAAAACATTCGTGCAAACACTCTGGGCGGAGTGGTGTCCCCGGGCGGCCCCATCATGGAGATCGTCCCTTTGGGACCCCGGATTTTGATTGAGGCGCGTGTCAAGCCCTCCGAAATCGGTTTTGTGCGTGTGGGTCAAACTGCGATCGTCAAGCTCAATGCCTTTGACTACACCCTCTATGGTGGTTTGGCTGGCGTGGTCGAATACATCAGCCCCGA
>JANMEO010000032.1:0-24254 GCA_031376995.1 Burkholderiales bacterium | reverse complement strand
ACCGCCCCTTGGCTCTTGGGCATTGAAGATATCCAAGACGGATATTTGGGGCGCTCCTTGCTAGTGTCGTGTCAAGCCACTTCTGTCGGTATATCACGCCGCCATCGGCCTGCAGCGCAAGGCGCGAAGAGGAGTCATAGCGGGGGCTATGGCGACGATGAGCAACGCCGCGATGCAGGTCGATGGCGGCGTGATATACCGACAGAAGTGGCTTGACACGACACTAGCAAGGAGCGCCCCAAATATCCGTCTTGGATATCTTCAATGCCCAAGAGCCAAGGGGCGGTCTAATCACTGACCCCAAACATGAAACCCGACGGCCAAGCACACTGAACATCAGGCCTGGCACGCCGAGGACTTGGTCATGAGCCGAGTTGGGCCCTGACTTTCTCAACAATGCTGTTGAACGCAGCAGGGTCATGGATGGCCATGTCTGAAAGCACTTTGCGATCAATCTGGATGTCAGCCTTTTTGAGGCCAGCCATGAACCGACTGTAGGTCAGGCCCATATTGCGACTGGCTGCGTTGATGCGTGCAATCCACAATTGGCGGAATACCCGCTTTTTGGTGCGACGATCACGGTAGGCGTATTGTCCAGCCCGCATGACAGCTTGCTTGGCAATGCGGAAGACGTTTTTGCGACGGCCACGATAACCCTTGGCAAGTGCAAGAATCTTTTTATGGCGAGCGCGAGCGGTAACACCACGTTTAACGCGAGGCATGAGTTTTCTCCTTGTGAATCAGTTTGAAAGCCGTGTTGTTACAAACCAGCAAAGGGCATCATCTGTTTGATATGCCCTTTATCTGTCTGATGCACGTTGACAGCACCACGCAGATGGCGCTTGTTCTTCGTCGACTTTTTCGTCAGGATGTGACGCTTAAAGGCCTGGCCGCGCTTGACGGTTCCGCCTGGACGCACACGAAACCGCTTGGCAGCGCTTTTTTTGGTCTTCATCTTGGGCATGAGTGCTCCTTGTTTGACTTCTACAGGCGCCGACAAAAACCTTGCCGTCTTGTTAGCCTGTAGCAGCTTCTTTTCAACACGCTGGCGACCAAACCGGGTGCTGAATTCTTTCCAATCTAGGCCAGGTGGTCAGGTCTTTCGCTTGGGTGTTAAGACCATAATCATCTGGCGCCCTTCGAGCTTGGGCATATGTTCAACCACGGAGACGTCAGCCAATTCATCTCGAATGCGCTCTAGCAAGCGCATGCCAATGTCTTGGTGGGTGATTTCACGGCCTCGATAGCGCAAGGTCACTTTGCCTTTGTCACCATCTTCTGCAATAAAGCGTCGCAAATTGCGCATTTTGATCAAGTAGTCCCCCTCGTCCGTTCCAGGACGAAACTTGACTTCTTTCACCTCAACAACTTTTTGCTTGGCTTTGGCTTCAGCAGCCCGCTTTTGCTCTTGATAACGGAACTTGCCATAATCCATTAAACGACAAACGGGGGGATCAGCAGTCGCGGCAATTTCTACCAGGTCGACATCGAGCTCGCCGGCCATTCGCAAGGCTTCTAGCGTGTTGACAATGCCTAAGGCTTCGTTTTCAACTCCATTCAGGCGGACTTCAGAGGCCGTGATTTCCCGATTGAGTCTATGTTTGCGCTCCACATTGGGAACACGGCGGTCAGCAAAAGTAGCGATGGTTCAAACCTTTCAATAACCCTGAGCCTAGGGTTGCAAACAAAAAATTGTGCAAGCTGAGTTTTGACGCCAGCGCGTCTAAACCTTAAGGGCAATGTCGTTGAGAATTTTCAGTGAAAACTCAGCAAGGGACACAGCGCCCAAGTCTTGGTTGCCTCGGGCTCGCACAGCCACGGTTCCGCTGGCTTTCTCCTTGTCACCGACGACGAGGATATACGGAACCTTTTGAACTGCAGACTCACGTATTTTATAGTTAATTTTTTCGTTGCGACAATCGATTGAAACTCTCAGCCCTTGCTGGCGCAAAGTATTTGTAACTTCTTGTGCGTATTCGGCCTGCGCATCGGTGATACACGCCACAGTGACTTGCACAGGGGCTAACCATGCTGGCAATGCGCCTGCATGCTGCTCGATGAGGATGCCAATGAATCGCTCTAAACTGCCGACAATGGCTCGGTGCAGCATCATGGGGGTGCGTCGCGCACCTTGCTCATCAACGTACTCAGCGCCCAAGCGCTCTGGCATGCTCGGATCAACCTGCACCGTGCCGCACTGCCAGTGTCGCCCTAGAGCATCTTTCAAGGTGTATTCAATTTTGGGGCCGTAAAAGGCACCCTCACCTGCTGCGATATCAAACTGACATCCCGATTGGCGCAGACTTTCCATCAAGGCGAACTCGGCTTGATCCCAGGCTTGATCGCTGCCAATGCGGGCAGCAGGACGGGTGGCCACTTTATAAATGATGTCAGTAAAACCAAAATCTTGGTAGACCTTGTGCAGCAAAGCCGTGAAGGCCGTGCACTCTGACAAAATTTGATCGGGAGTACAAAAAATATGACCATCATCTTGCGTGAAGGCACGGACGCGCATGATGCCATGCAGCCCCCCCGTGGGCTCGTTGCGATGACACTGACCAAATTCACCGTATCGCAGCGGGAGATCTCGGTAGCTCTTGATGCCCTGTTTGAAAATAAGCAGGTGCCCGGGACAGTTCATGGGCTTGAGGGCGTAGTCGCGCTTCTCTGAATCGGTTGTGAACATGTTGTCACGGTACTTGCCCCAGTGCCCTGTCTTCTCCCATAAACTTTGATCGAGAATTTGCGGTGCCTTGACTTCGAGATATCCGTTGTCTCGGTAAACACGGCGCATGTATTGCTCAACTTCTTGCCACACTGTCCAGCCCTTGGGGTGCCAAAATACGGTGCCCGGAGAATGCTCGTCAAGATGAAATAGATCAAGCTCACGCCCCAGCTTGCGATGGTCGCGCTTCTCGGCTTCTTCCAGCATGCGCAAATGATTTTGCAAGGCCTCTTTGCTGGCCCAGGCGGTACCATAAATTCGCTGCAGCATTTCGTTGCGATGATCACCACGCCAGTAGGCACCCGCCAATTTCATTAACTTAAAATGCTTGAGTCTGCCTGTGCTTGGGACATGTGGGCCGCGGCAGAGGTCTTCAAACGACCCTTCGCGGTAGAGCGAGACGTCTTCGTCGTTTGGAATGGCCGCAATCAACTCGGCCTTGTAGGCCTCACCCAGGCTTTTAAAGTAGGCCACGGCCTCTTCACGTGGCAGCACACGGCGCACCACAGGCTCATCTTTTTTGGCCAACTCACTCATCTTGTTTTCAATGGCGACCAGGTCTTCAGGGGTGAACGGACGGTGATAGGCAAAGTCGTAAAAAAAACCGTTGTCAATGACCGGACCGATGGTGACTTGGGCTTCAGGAAACAAAGTCTTGACCGCATACGCCAGCAAGTGTGCTGTTGAGTGCCGAATAACATCCAGTCCTTGAGGGTCTTTTTCTGTAATGAGCGCTAGCGACGTGTGATCATGCAGCACATGACTGGTGTCGACCAAGCGGGCATCAGGCCCGTCACCCACAAGGCCCGCTAACGCGGCTTTGGCCAAACCGGGGCCAATCGAGGCAGCCACATCAGCCACGCTAACCGGTCCTGCAAATTGACGCTGTGAACCATCAGGCAAGCGGATTGATATCATCAAGTCTCCAAAAGCAAAGCGTGGTAGTCACCGCTCAGATGAGCTCAGCCTCAGGGGCTCAATCGAGTCCCCCCAAGGTTGATCAAGAAAGAGGCTGCGATTGTAAGTGGACTCCCCCCTCCTCGACAGACTCAATGCCAAAGTGACGCGCGCGTGAAAAAACACGTTGGGCCCAGGCGCCGTGAACGGCGGCCTCATGCATCGCTCCGCCCAGCTGAAACACGGCTGGGCAATCAGCCGCAACCAAACGCTCTGCCGCTGCAAGCTCGTTCGCATTGACCTTGAATCCTGCTTCAATGATTGCAACCTGTGCCGGATGAACGGCGGTTTTCCCGCAAAATCCGAAGGCTAAATCACGCCGAACCTCTTCTCGCAGCAGCATCTCGTCATCCAAAAGATCAAAAACCGGCGCAGTCAGCGCAAATCCATGAGGCTTGAAGGTGAGCATCAGCTGACCAAGCAGCACGCCCAACGGGGTATCGTAAAGCGTGACGCCCCGGGGTCGTCGCATGCCCAGCACACGAAGGAGATCGTTGCCGCCAATGCGTAAAGCCAAGATGCACTCGCGCAAGCCAGGCTGCATCAGTTCTTGGCGCAACGCTCGCATGGCCTCTGGCTCAAATACCTCAGCGGTTTCTAACGTTGGCATCAGCGCCTGCCCGCCTTTGAACAGTCGCTTGTAATGCAGCAGTGTTTGAGCTGTGATTTTAGGCAGCACAAAGCCAGAGAGTTGTTCACTGCCAGGCATGGCCAAGACTTCGCGCATCACACTGGGGTTGCGCACCCGAACAAAACGCAGCAATCTAGGCACGGGGGGCATGACACGCAAGGCCTTACGCAACTGACGCAAAGCCTCGTCCAGATGGCGATCAGCCACCGCATCTTCAGTGCAAACGATGACGGATTTGAGGTCGGGGTAGGCTTGGTGTGCTAGGACAGCGTCAAGCTTGGGGTGAAGAGCTGGAACATACAACGATGCCCCAAGTTGAAAAGCATCAGCCATCAGACAAACTCCGAATAATCGCAACGGCATGAAGTGCCATGGAGGAATCAACCTGTATGGCCACATCACGCTCTTTAGCGAGTTGAACAAGATGTCGGACCTCGACACTTGTCGGGTCGCGCAAAATCAGAAGTTGGGGTGTACGACGTAGCATGGCACGCGTCGCCTCACCGAGACCTGGTTTGACCAAATTGATGTCAGCAATGGCATGGCGCTGAGTCAGGGTCGTCAGCAACTCAAGCGCGCGACGCGCTGCTACCCCCTCCTGCACCGGCACCAAGGCTTCGCGAGACCAAAGCGCACCATGCAACACAATCTCTTGATCCACCCGTGCGACAAACCAGCGGGACAGATCTTGGGGCTGCCAGTTGGCATAGTACAAACAACCATGAAACTGACCGACGCTCACCTGCTCGTTCAATATAGAGCGGCTCACTAAGCCCGATACGCTGGCATTGAGTAGCGCAGATGGGATAAGATAGTCTTGCGTTGTCCCACTGGCCCGGGCTACGCCAGCCAGATCAGCCAGAACAAAAAGCTCCGCAGGCAGATGCACGCCATGGCTTGATTCAAAGGCACTCAAGCTGCGCTTGAGCTCACCAAGGATGGCCCCCTTTGCCGTCCAGCCGTCGACAAAGACCAGACTTTCAGCGGGGTGACGGCTCAAAATATGTTCAAGAGCGTGGACATCTAAACCTCTGTCGCGAATGATCGATATGCCGTAGTGAGCCACTTTCACTCCAAGCAGATCAAGAAGCACACGGCGCAACAACACACCCACAGGCGTACCAGCGCGAGCCAAAGACACCAGTGTCAACTCCCCTGGCCGCGCAGCACGAATTCGCCTGGCCAAGTGCACGACATCGCGTGCCATACGGCAGGCGTTGGCTTGGACCGCCAAATGAAACAGCGCCAGGTAGGGCGCGGTAGGTAACTGCTCGGGTGTGAGCATCTCACTGTAGTGCTTTTGACCTGTTTGAATCAGTCGTTCTTTTTCAAGCAAGTCATCAACCAGATGGGTGCGGTGCGATGAAAGCGGCTGCAATAAAAAAGTGACATCGTCTGGCGCATAGCTGCCATGAAAAGAAGCTGGCGCAGCGAGCGCTCGCCTTGCACTCATCCCAAAGACTCCGACAAGCGCCGACCTAGCTGTGTGCCTTGAGGCGCCATCGCATAGTCGCACTCACTGAGAAAACCAACATCGCTGAGGCTGTCGCCGATGCCCACTGTCACGATGTCAGACTGCTTGGCACGCAGCTGGGCAATCAGGTATGAGACCGCATGGGCTTTATCCAGACCAGGAGGCAGCAAGGTCAGGTTGTTGTCGTTTTGAAAAACCCGCCATCCGGGATGGCATGCCGCCCAAGGCCTTAAAACCTGGTCAGCAAGCTGGCCCAGCTGCTGCGCGTCGGACCCTCGGTGCTTGGCCAGCAGATATTGGGCCTGAGCGCCCTCTTCCACCACTTTGACCCAAGCATCGATGGGGTGCTTGGCAATCCAAGCTAAAGAAGCAGCACACGCCTGTCGCATGCCCTCAAGGCTGCAGGCCAATTCAACTTGCATGCGCCGAGCCCAATGCGGGTCGGGCTGCCGCTGAGCGTCTAAAATCACCCCCCCAAAACTGACCACTGCCAGCCCCTGGAAGTCTACCAACACTCGAGCAAAACCTTCTGCACTGCGTGCCGTAACAGGGATGATGGTGGCGCCCTGCCGCAGCCAGTGCAAAAGAGCTCGTTGACGAGGTGTCGTGTAAGAAACGATGTCTCCGTTTTTCAAGAGCGCAGCCGGCACCAAAGGAACACCCGATGGGCACTTGCGCGCACTGTTAAAGAGTGAGTCGTCCAAATCAACGAATACAAAAACGCCCACATTTTGATCTGAAGCATCCATGCTCATGGCTCATGCCGCAAATCAATGAGCATGGCCCCCAGCCGATTGACAGTATCTGACAAAGCTCTTGAAGGTGGATTTTCGGAGCACAAAAGCACTGATTTACCCAGGGGATCTACGTTGTAAAGGTAATTGGGGATACCCTCACCGTAAGGGTCTTGAAGTGTTAGGCACTGTTGAATGTCAGCGCCCAGCAAGATCGGGGATCGTGTCGTTGACTGAACACGCACGTCCCAACCTAAAGCACAAAGGTCGCGGGCTAAGCAAAACGCCGGATGCATAAACTCACCTGTGCCCAAGACCCAAACAGGCTTCGTCAAGGGCAAACTGGCGCTCACACGGTCCAGCAGACTGGATGGCAGGCGCACTTTGCGGTCTGTTCCCAGGCGGGCACTGAAAAATCCGGTGTGGTCTCGCCGACAAGCCACCTTAGCCTGCGCAGGCGCTGACGGCTCGGCCTGAAAAGACGGGTTTGGCTCGAAGGCGAGTGCCCCAGACAGCAGTGAGACAAAATCAATTTGTGCAGCACCGGATTGCCAACTGAGACGAGCTTCATCACCCATGAAATCTGTGAGCGATACGAGGCAAATATGCTGAATGCCAGGATTGACGCGCTGATAAGCGCGAACCAAAGATTGAAAAGTTTGTCCGGTAGACAACTCGTCATCAACCAAGATCAGCGTGGTGGCCTGAAAAAAGCTATGGCGAAGTGCAGGCTGCTCTGGACAATAAAGATGCAAACTCTTTGCATGGCTGTGTCGCTCTTCAAAATCCAGATTTTGCGTGCCCAACAAGGGATAGCGTGTGGTTTGAAGGTAGATGGCACTGCCCATCCCGTGCTGTGCGAGGTAAGACTCAAACACGCCTTGGCCCAGGCCTGTCGCAGTCTCTGCCATACCCACAAACAACACAGGACGATCGGTGGGAGGCGGCAAGCGAGCCGCAAGGGTGTCTTGCGCCAACGCCATTTCGCTGGGGGCGCTGGGCCAGTGCTTGCCCAAGACCTTGCTGACAAACAAGAAACCTCGGCGCGGGTTGTGTCGAGCAGCAAAGCCGCATAAACGCGACAAGGGCCAATCAGCACGATCAATCTCAATACGCAGACGCCCACTGGGAAGCACCACCTCGTGCTGAAGCGAATCTCTGACCAAGGCAAGCTCAGTCATTGGAGAGCACCAAAGGCATGCCAACCTCAGTGACTCGCAAGCCAAGCTGGGGGGCCGGAATACGCAAGCCGGCAAACCCGTCGATGGTGCCACACAATGCCAAATAGGGGAGATTGATCCCTGAAAGGCAACTCATGGCGACACCCCCTGCCGCCCTGGGATTGATCTCTAGAAGTTTAGGCTCGCCTTGTTGATCTTCTTTAAACTGGATATTCACAAGCCCGCTCAGACGAAAGCGCTCAATCAAGCGCCCTGCGTAGGCCAAAAGGTCTGGTGCGCACACCAGCAGCTGGCTGGGTGTGGTGAGTGATTTTTTGCGCACGACACCCGTGACATAGGAGCCAGCATCCCCAATGCAATCGACACTGAACTCATGGCCTGGCAGGTACTCAAGAACCAGCTGCGAAGCACAACGCCCACCTGGATGCAGATCCATCCAGGCTTGAGGCGTGATACTTCGTCGACTGGGGCCGCCCTGTGGAGGCATCAGACGATAAAAACCTTTTCCGTAGATGGACACCGCCGGTTTGATGCAAGCCTGAAAGCCCTGTGACTCAAGGTTTTCAATCGCCTTGGGCAAAGCCCGCGGATCTCGTATCAGGGTCATGGCCGCCAAAGGGACCAATCCAGCCATCTTGTGGTAGACCCAAGCTTTGTGATGCAAGCGCGGTAGCGTGCGTGCGTCAGCCACACTCAACACGCGGATACCGTGCTTCTCAAACTGAGCTCGAGCAGCCACAATCGCATTGGCCTCATGAGAAGGTTGGAATACATCAACTCGCTGAGCAATTGCAAACTCCAAGCACCACCTGACATAGTCTTGAGAACTCAACCCCTCTGGCTCTCGGGCGTGCTCATGAGCAGCAGAAAAGCCTACAAAGTGGGGCTGCTTGTGGGTGCAGATCAGGGTAAATCGCTGATGGACATCGGCCTCACGAATCAGCCTTAAGACGCGGTAAATCAGCGCAAAATGGCGATTGAACCAAACACGCATAGATAAACCCTGAAACATTGCGCTAGAGCGCTCAATAAGAAGAAAAGCCTGCGCCCGCCCCTGATACCTTAGGCATCAGGCATCAGGCATCAGGCATCAGGCATCAGGCATCAGGCATCAGGCATCAGGCATCAGGCATCAGAAGCGCAACCGACGAGATGCTTGGTATCTGTACCCATCCAACCTGAGGATGGGTCAAAGCTTAGAGGTGGGGGACAACAAAGGGCATCAAATCTTGGAAGGTTCGGCCCGAACAATTTTCGCCAATGGTGTGCATCTTCCATTCATTGTTGTGGCGATAAATTTTTGCCATGATTTGTGCGGTATGGGAGCCTTGGCACGACAAGTTGTACCTCGCAACCTCTTGGCTATTTTGCCCATTCAAAATGCGGCAGGTCGCGTTGTCGATTTGGCTGAAATTTTGCCCAGTGAAGCTACTGACCACGAACACCATAGCGGTCACCTGGGGTGGAACTTGGGCCAAATTCACCAAAATCTGCTCATCATCACCATCACCATCACCCGTGCGGTTGTCACCCGTGTGATGGACGCTGCCATCACGGCTTGTCAGTTGTCGAAACCAGACTGTATCGACCACACTTTTCTTGTCGTCAAACATCAAGCAAGAAGCATCGAGGTCGACCTCCGCTTGAGAGCCGCCAAAACCGAACAAACCTTTCTTTTTAATGGGGTCCCACCCTAAACCCATGATGATTTTTGACAGCGTGCTGCCCGCTTCTTTATCGAGCGATATCTTCTGACCTTTTTGCAGTGTCACTGCCATAGCAATCTCCTTGAAATGAATGATGAAAAGGACTTGGCTGCTTGAGCCTAGTCGGGGGTGTAACGCTCAATAGCAGCAACGGCCAGCAAAAGGATGAGCTCGCAACCTGCGGCTCACCGACCAGGGATCAGCTTGCCGATGAATGAAGCAAACGCCTGACGCTTGCGAGAGCTCACCAGAACCTGACCCGAACCGGAAAACCGCATCACCATGCCTTCCCCCGAGGTCTGACTACTGACCAGATTGGATACCCACCCACCCTGACGTGAGGTGCCGACCACAATTTCATGACTGAGGGCAGAATCCCAAGCCACCACATGCCCGTTGTCAATGACAGGGTTCTGACCGGCCGCAATGTCGAGCAAAAATAAAGAGCCAAAACCACCAACGCACAATTTGCCCTTGCCGCTGGCTTGCAAGACAAAAAAACCACCCGAACCACCAAAGAGCGCTGTACCCATGCTTTGGGTTTTAACTTTGAGCTCTACGCTGGTGTGGGCCGCAAGAAAAGCCCCATCACTCAGCAAAAACTGCCGCTCGCCGACATCAAAGATATGCAACCCCCCTGGAACCACTTGAGACAGCAGCAGATCGCCCGGGCCACGCGTTGCTTTGATGGTTTGCGTAAAAAATGACTCACCGCTGACCAGCCTGCGCGCTACACCACTCAAAAAACCGCCCTGCACATTGCCAGTCAAATCGAGTGAGGCATCCATCATGACCATCGCATCGCTCTCGGCAAAAACCGAGTCGCCCTGCGCGAGGGAGACATGCAAAAAAGGGTCTTGACCCTCGGTGATCGTGAAGGTTGTCATGTCGAAGGAAGTGGTGAGCCTGAGATTAAATGATGTTGACGTGCCAATTGCAGCCAAGCGGGATACTCTTTGAGCAGCAGGGTGTAGACCTCATGGTCACTCAGAACGGAGGGGTCTGGAACTGCAAAAAAATTGGCATTGTCAATGAATCGGTCGCGCAATTCGTCGAGTTTTTCAAGGAAATCGAAACGCTCAGCACCCACACCCACAAATTGCCAAAAAATGGGCTCATGAGAAGCCTCGCGCAAGGCACGCTGAGAGGCCCCCTTGTCACCTGGCGCCCCATCAGTCACGAAAAGCGCATAGACCGGAAGCGTGGCTCCCTTGTAAAAACGGCGCACCATATTCATGACAGGCGCATAGTCAGTGCCACCGCCTAGCTTGTGTTTTGAAATCAGGCGATCAACCGCTTTGTCGATGGTGTCAGCCGACAGAGAGCCCGCTTCAATAGCCCGGCTGTCAAACAAAAAAACATCAATTGACTTGTCGTCATCAAACAGGCATGCCAAAGCCAATAGACGCTCACAGATGCGCTGAACAACCCCGCTGCGGTAGAGCCCCAGCATAGAGCCCGAAATATCAAGGATGAGGCAAACCTTGGCCACATGGTCGGTCAAACCCTGCTTCTCTAGAGAAACGTGAGCGGCCTTCACAAGACTCACCAGTTGAGGCGCTTTTTGGCTCAGCTCTTTCTCGAGCCGCACAGCCTTGCTGAGCTTGACAGCAGGTACTGGGGGTGGGCCAGGGAGAGGTGAAGTGGCTTCTTGCCCGCCAAAATGCGCTAACAAAGCTGACAAGCCGCCTTCAAACCCATCCCCTAAAGCAGCCTGACGCCACACACCCTCTTTACGGTAAAGCTCAGTCAAAAGAAGTGCTTTCTCATCTGCCAGATCTTGATTGTTCAACAAAAACCGGCTGCATACTGCCTGGGCTTGCTGAATCTCAGCCCAGCCCTCCTGCATCGCCGCCATCACACCCTCACCATCCCCTTCAACGGCAACGGTAAAAACCAAGCGATCAACCGAGGCAGGAAGACGACTGAGGTCGACTGAAAATTGAGCCCCTAGATCACTCAAGCGCAATTGGATGGCACCGCAGGGGGTGACCAACTGATTGAAAAATACCAAATAGGGGTCGCCGACCAGAATGCCCCGTTCGTTGACACCAAAGCACGCCACGTCTGAAGCAAAAGCCGCCTTCAGCTGTACAACAACATCGAAGGGGGCATGGGTGTCGACAAGATCAGCCAAACGAATGCGCTGGCCACGGGACAAAACTTGCATCGCAGTGACGACTCAGCCGACGTTCACGCCAAAGCTCTTGGCCAGCGGGCCCAGACCGCCCTTGAAGCCTTGGCCAACAGCCTTGAACTTCCATTCAGCGCCAGCGCGGTAGAGCTCGCCGAAAACCAAAGCGGTTTCTGTTGAGCTGTCTTCGGAGAGGTCGTAACGCGCCAACTCTTTGTTGTCGGCTTTGTTGACCACGCGGATGAAAGCCTTGCTCACCTGACCAAAAGTTTGGCGGCGTGCTTCAGCGTCGTGAATGGTCACAGTGAATGCGATCTTATCGATGTCCGCAGCCAACTGGCTGAGCTTGATTTGAACCACCTCGTCATCACCATCGCCCGCACCCGTGGTGTTGTCACCCATGTGCTCAACACTGCCATCGGCGGTTTTTCGATTGTTGTAAAAAATGAAGTCGCTGTCGCTGCGCACTTTGCCGGTGGTGTTGAGCAAAAAACAATTGGCATCCAAGTCATAAGCCGAACCATCGGTCACACGGATATCCCAGCCCAGGCCAACGGACACCTGAGTCAAGCCAGGGGCTTCTTTACTGAGGTTGACGTTGCCGCCCTTTTGAAGACTGATAGCCATGATGATCTCCTTGATGAGAGTTTAAAAAGCGGCATAGCCGCAGGATGAAAGTGTGGACTCAACTTTACAAAAAAAGTTGCACCGCCCTACCTAGCTGCTCAAATGAAACGTCTGGTTACTTGGCCAAATCAAAGTCTGCAGGATTGAGACCCAACTCTCGACAAATCTTGCGCGCCACCTCTTGCTCTAGGGCGTCAAAGTTGCCATCAGAAGAGCCGACTGCACAGCAAACACGAACCAACAGTCGACTCTCGGACTCATTTTTTTTGATTTTGCCGACAGCTTGCAGCGCATCGGCTTCGCCGATGGAGCGGTCAAACTCAAACCGGCTTGAAAATTTATCGAACAACTTGATGATGTCGCTGCTGTCAAAGACGGCCAGGGCATCACTGTTGCGCATGAAGCCCATCATCTTTTGCTTCTCTTCGGGCCGAACCACGCCATCGGCATAAGCAACCAGGGTGCAACCAGCGACAACGCCCTCAAGAAAGCTTTGATTTTTGATTTTTTTGACTTCGTCTTTGAGCGTGCTAGACACCCCAGACGCCTTGTCTTTCAGCCAGTTCAGCATCAACTTTTCTCCTTGAATCAATCGAGTGAAATCTCAACAGAGATCAACAAACATCTTAATACAGCTCGGCGCTGTACCTGTGACCCTAAACCTGGGCCACAGGGTTCAAACCGAACCTTTACAACGGCGGGTTGATGAAGTACGAGGCATAGTTTGTAGCCTCAAAACGGCAATAGGAGTTGCCCCCGAAGCGTGGTTCATCATGGGCATGAGGGGCAGTCTTGATCAGGGTTTGCAGACTGCAATAGACGGTCGATTGTCACGTTCAGGATGGGCGCTTGACCGGTGGAAGATCGGTGCATGCGCCTTCAAAGGCCTCGGCAGCGAGGCCAATACTTTCACCCAATGTTGGGTGGGGGTGAATGGTCTTGCCGATGTCGACCGCATCGGCCCCCATCTCGATGGCCAAAGCAACCTCACCAATCATGTCACCGGCATGCATGCCCACAATTCCGCCACCGACAATTGCATGGGTCTCGTCGCTGAACAGCAGCTTGGTGAAGCCCTCGTCGCGGCCGTTGGCAATGGCGCGACCTGAGGCACTCCAGGGGAATAACCCTTTCTTCACCTTGATGCCCTTGGTCCGCGCTTCGTCTTCTGTCAGGCCAACCCAAGCGATTTCAGGGTCTGTGTAAGCGACGCTAGGAATCACTCGGGCATCGAACACGGTTTGACTCAGCTGAGCGTCTGAGAGGTGTTCACCAGCAATGACTTCGGCGGCCACATGGGCCTCATGAACCGCTTTGTGGGCCAGCATGGGCTGGCCCACAATGTCTCCGATGGCAAAGATATGCGCCACATTGGTACGCATCTGAATATCAACGGGAATGAAGCCCCGCTCGCTGACGATGACACCCGCCTTCTCAGCCCCAATTCGTTTCCCGTTGGGCACACGACCTACGGCTTGTAGAACCAGGTCATACAGCTGAGGCTCTTTGGGGGCACTGTCGCCTTCAAAAGTGACACGGATGCCCTCCGGTGTGGCCTCGGCGCCAACCGTCTTGGTCTTGAGCATGATGTGATCAAAGCGGGGCGCATTGAGCTTTTGCCACACTTTGACCAGGTCACGGTCGGCCCCCAGCATCAAACCCTCTTGCATTTCAACCACATCAAGACGGGCGCCCAGCGTGGAGTAAACGGTGCCCATCTCTAAACCAATGATGCCGCCACCAATCACCAACATGCGCTTGGGGTGTTGGCGCAACTCTAGCGCCCCTGTGGAGGTCATCACGCGAGGATCATTTTGGGGCAAAAATGGCAGCTTAACGGCCTCAGAACCCGCTGCGATGATGGCGCTTTTGAAGCGAATGACTTGCTTCTTGCCATCCATCATGCCAACGCTGAGATGGTGAGGATCCAGAAACTCAGCGGTCCCCTGGATCACTGAAATCTTGCGCATTTTGGCCATCGCTGCAAGGCCACCTGTGAGCTTGCTGATGACTTTTTCTTTGTGGGTTTTGAGCTTGCCCAAATCAAGCTTGGGCGGCGCGTAGCTCACCCCTAAAGCTTCGAAGTGCTTGACCTCGTCCATCACTGCTGCCACGTGCAGCAGTGCCTTGGAAGGGATGCAACCCACATTGAGGCACACCCCGCCTAAAGTTGAGAAGCGCTCGACCAGCACCGTTTTGAGCCCCAAGTCAGCCGCTCGGAATGCGGCAGAGTAGCCCCCGGGGCCAGCGCCCAAAACCATCAGGTCACAATCGACATCGAAGCCGCCTGCGTTGCCAGCGGCCCCACTTAGGGTGGAGGTGGGGGCCACGGCCACAGGCATCGCCACCGTGGCTTGAACTTCGGGGGTCGGCACGGGGGGCGAAATGGGCGCTGAGGCCGCTTCGACAACCAGCAGCACTGAGCCCTGATTGACTTTATCGCCCACCTTCACCTTGATCTCTTTAACCACCCCAGCTTGCGAAGCTGGGATCTCCATGGAAGCCTTGTCGGACTCCACAGTGCACAAGCTCTGTTCGATAGTGATCGCATCCCCCACCTTGACCAACATCTCAATGATGGCCACGTCTTTGAAGTCGCCGATGTCCGGAACTTTGATATCAATCAATGCCATGTGAGGCCCCTTACAGCAAGACACGGCGGAAATCCGCCAAAATTTGACCCAAATACGCGTTAAAACGCGCCGCTGAGGCGCCATCAATCACGCGGTGGTCCCAGCTCAGGCTCAGGGGTAAAATCAAGCGTGGCGCAAAGCTCTTGCCATCCCAACGGGGCTCGATCGCGCTCTTGCACACGCCCAAAATAGACACTTCAGGGGCATTGATGATGGGGGTGAAGTAGCGCCCACCGATACCTCCGAGCGATGAAATCGAGAAGCATCCGCCGCTCATCTCATTGGGGCCCAACTTGCCGTCACGCGCCTTCTTGGCCAGCTCACTCATTTCCTGAGAGATTTGCAAGACGCCTTTTCGATCGGCATCTTTGATGACTGGAACGACCAAGCCATTGGGCGTGTCAGCAGCAAAGCCAATGTGAAAATATTGCTTCTGAACGATCTGATCGCCATCTAACGAGGCATTGAAGTCAGGGAATTTCTTCAAGGCACTCACACTGGCCTTGATCAAAAAAGCCAGCATGGTGACTTTGATCCCCGACTTTTCGTGCTCTTTGTTCAGCTGCACACGAAAGGCTTCAAGCTCAGTGATGTCCGCATCATCGTGATTGGTGACATGGGGGATGACCACCCAGTTGCGATGCAGGTTGGCACCGCTGATCTTTTTGATGCGCGACATGTCTTTGCGCACAATCGGTCCAAACTTGGCAAAATCAACCTTGGGCCAAGGTAGTAAACCTGGGAAACCTTCCCCGGCATGGCCTGTTGATGTGACTGTCTTGGTCACTTGAGCCTGCGTACGGGCATCGCCAGCCATCACCGCCTGGGTGAAATGCTGGACATCCAGTTGAGTGATTCGGCCCCTTGGGCCGCTGCCCTTGACCTCAGCCAAGGGTACACCCAGCTCACGCGCAAAGCGGCGTACCGAAGGCGACGCATGGGGCAAAGGCCCCTTAGAGCCCAAGGGCTCATGAGCGAGCATTGCCACGCCAGCGACGGGCATCGCTTGAGCGGTTGGCGGCACTGCCGCGGCGGGAGCAGATACCGGTGCGGTTGCAGGTGAGGTTGCCGGTGCCGGTGCAGTTGAAGATGCAGTTGGAGATGCAGACGGTGAACTGCTGGCAGACTCTACCAAGGCCAACAGACTACCTTTGGCCACCTTGTCACCCAACTTCACCTTCAGTGACTTGATGACACCCGCGTGTGATGAAGGGATCTCCATGGAGGCCTTGTCACTCTCGACAGTGATCAAGCTTTGATCAACCTTGACGGTATCTCCAACTTTGACAAAGAGTTCAATCACACTGACCGAATCAAAATCGCCAATATCAGGCACCAACACCTCAATCACGCTCAACGCTGATGAAGCGGTGGACGCTGTGGGACTTGGTTTGGGGATGGGGCTGGGGGTAGGAGCAACGAGGGGTGTCGCCGTTGTCGCAGAGGGGCTGGCAGTTTCGGCGCCCTCGGCCAAAACATCCAACACGTCCAAGACCAAAACCACAGTGCCTTCTTTGACTTTTCCACCCAACTTAACTTTAAGCTCTTTAACCACCCCAGCGTGAGAGGAAGGGATTTCCATCGAGGCCTTGTCGCTCTCAACCGTGATCAAGCTTTGCTCTGCGCTGACCTTGTCCCCGGGCTTGACCAGCAGTTCAATGATTTGTACTTCGTTGAAGTCCCCGATATCGGGGACCTTGACTTCGACCAATGCCATTTTGAATGTCTCCGTGATTGTCTGGTTGTCGCGTGGTTGTGCGACACCGCCCCTGGCCAGTTCGAGCGCGACTCGCACCCGAATCAGGCACTGCGACGCCTGAAAATTTCAAGCAAGCAGGGGATGGATCTTTTCGGCGTTGATGCCGTATTTTTTGATGGCATCAGCCACTTTAGACAAAGGCAATGCGCCCTCATCGGCCAGTGTTTTCAGCGTGGCCAGCACGATGTAATGGCGATTGACCTCAAAATGCTCGCGCAATTTGCTGCGAAAATCGCTGCGACCAAAACCATCGGTGCCCAGCACCTTGTATGAGCGCCCCTTGGGGATATAGGCTCGAATTTGCTCGGCAAAACCCTTCATGTAGTCGGTTGATGCCACAACAGACCCGCTCAACTTGTTCAGCTGCTGGGTGACAAAGGGCACCCGAGGGGTTTCGGTGGGATGCAACAGGTTCCACCTCTCAACATCTTGTCCATCTCGAGCCAGCTCATTGAAGCTGGGGCAGCTCCAAACATGGGCTGCCACACCCCACTCTTTTTCTAGCATGACCTTGGCGGCCATACTTTCACGCAGTATCGCCCCCGAGCCAAGCAGATTCACCCGCGGCATCTTTTTGGCCGCCACGCTCTCATCAAAGAGATACATGCCTTTGATGATCTGCTCTTCTGTTCCGGCTTGAAGGCCTGGCATGGAATAGTTTTCATTGAGCAGGGTGAGGTAAAAATAAACGTTATCTTGTTTTTCGACCATCCGCTTCAAACCGTGGTGCAAGATCACTCCGACCTCGTGAGCAAAAGTTGGGTCGTAGCTGATGCAGTTGGGGATGGTCCCCGCCAAAATGTGGCTGTGGCCGTCTTCGTGCTGTAAGCCTTCACCATTGAGCGTGGTGCGCCCTGAAGTGCCGCCCAGCAAAAATCCTCTGGCTTGCATATCGCCAGCGGCCCATGCCAAGTCACCAATGCGCTGAAAGCCGAACATCGAGTAGTAGACGTAGAACGGCACCATGATGCGGTTGTTGGTGCTGTAAGACGTGGCCGCTGCAATCCAGCTGCTCATGCCGCCAGCCTCGTTGATCCCCTCTTGCAAAATCTGGCCTGACTTGTCTTCGCGGTAATACATGACCTGGTCTTTGTCGACCGGTGTGTAGTTTTGGCCGTCCGGGTTGTAGATGCCGATCTGCCTGAACAAGCCCTCCATGCCGAAGGTGCGGGCCTCGTCAACCAGGATGGGCACCGCGCGGGGGCCCAGGTCTTTGTCGCGCAGCAGTTGCGTCAAAAACCGCACATAGGCTTGAGTGGTAGATATTTCACGGCCCTCTGCGGTGGGCTCAAGGACCGCTTTGAACGTGTCCAGCGAAGGCACTGTGAACTGCTCATCGGCTTTGGTCCGCCGGTGCGGCAAATAACCCCCGAGCGCCTCACGACGTTCATGCAAGTAACGCATTTCTGGCGTGTCATCGGCGGGTTTGTAGAAAGGCAGATCTTGGTCGATGGCCTCATTGGAAACGGGGATGTTGAAGCGGTCGCGGAATAGCTTGATGTCGTCGTTAGTGAGTTTTTTTGTTTGATGTGCGGTGTTCTTCCCCTCACCACTTTTGCCCATGCCAAAGCCTTTGACGGTTTTGATCAGCAGAACCGTCGGCTGGCCTTTATGGTGAACAGCTTGGTGGTAAGCAGCATAGACTTTTTGCGGGTCATGGCCTCCACGGTTCAGACTCCAAATTTCGTTGTCGCTCATCTTTGCAACCATTGCTAGCAACTTGGGATGCTTGCCGAAGAAATTTTTGCGCACAAAGGCCCCGTCGTTGGCCTTCATCGCTTGGTAGTCTCCATCCACCGTGTCCATCATGACCTTGCGCAAGATGCCGTCTTTGTCATTGGCCAAAAGCGAATCCCAATAGCTACCCCAAAGTAGTTTGATGACATTCCAGCCTGCGCCACGGAACTCGCCTTCGAGCTCTTGAATGATTTTGCCGTTGCCCCGCACAGGGCCGTCCAGGCGCTGAAGGTTGCAGTTGACAACAAAAATCAAGTTGTCAAGCTTTTCGCGTGCTGCCAAGCCAATGGCCCCCAAGCTCTCGGGCTCGTCCATTTCTCCATCACCACAAAATACCCAGACCTTGCGGTTTTCGGTGTTTGCAATGCCGCGGGCATGCAGGTATTTGAGAAAACGTGCCTGATAAATCGCCATCAAGGGCCCTAACCCCATTGACACCGTTGGAAACTGCCAAAACTCTGGCATCAATTTCGGGTGGGGATAGCTGGAGATGCCTTTGCCGTCAACCTCTTGACGAAAATTGAGCAGTTGAGCTTCGGAAATACGCCCTTCGAGGTAAGCGCGGGCGTAAATCCCCGGGGATGAGTGCCCTTGGATATAGAGCAAATCACCGCCATGATGCCCCCCCTTGGCTGTGTCATCGGCATGCCAAAAGTGATTAAAGCCAGCACCAAACATGCTGGCCAAGGAGGCGAAACTGGAAATGTGGCCACCCAAGTCGCCGCCGTCGGCTGGGTGCTGTCGGTTGGCCTTGACCACCATGGCCATCGCGTTCCAGCGCATGTAAGCACGCAAACGCTCTTCGACGTCGAGCTTTCCTGGGCAACGTGCTTCTTGATTGGATGGGATGGTGTTAACGTAAGCGGTCGTTGCTGAAAATGGACAGTCCACACCAGCCTGCCTGGCATGATCAATCAACTGCTCTAAAAGGAAATGCGCACGATCATTGCCCTCAGCAGCAATGACGGCAGACAAAGCATCTAACCACTCACGGGTTTCTTGATCATCGCTTTCGTTCGCAGCGGCTCCCACTAAGGACTCAGGCATGGCGGACATGTTGTCTCCTGTCTAGGTGTTTTTGGTATGGTCTTCAAGTGTCGCACATGCCTGCTGATTTTCAAATAGAGCCACCCGCTTTCATATTAAGAAAACACCCGGGATTGGGCCTGGCCAAGGTCGAAAACCTCAGTGGCAGCGCCACCCGGCTGCCCCCATCTTGACGGCGGGGCCACCTGGGGGCTCAAGTCGCAAAAATAACCACTAAGAACAGGCACTTCATCAAGGGCAAAGACCAACGAACAGGCGTCAATCACACAAGTCGAGCGCTTGTGATAACTTTTGCGCCTGACTGGTTCACAGGCGTCATGCATTTTGTGTCACAACCACGGACAGCGATGAGCATCCGAAGCCCATGGCTCAAGCGCTAAAACACCAGCCCCATGCCTATGCCCATTCCTATTCCCTCTGACCCCCTGCGCCCCGCTCTGCAACTACCCCGTCGACTGTTTGGCCGGTGGTGGCGCAAGCAGTCTGCCGCCCAACAAGACAGCTTCGCGACGCTGGGGCCCTTGATCTCGGTGATGCTTTTTTTAGTGGCCATTGTGTTGGCCTTTTGGTACCTGCGCAATGAAGAGTTTGGACGAGAACAAGACTCGGTGCGACGCGACACTGAAATTGCTCAGCAACAGATTCGACTGCGCTTGATTGAGAACCAAGAGCAGTTGGTTCGTATTGCGAGAGAGGTCGTGACCCGAGCCATCAACACCGATGGGTTTTTGAATCAAGCCGCCACTTTCAGCCTCGAGCACCGCGAACTGATTCAACTCATCTGGCTCAATGCCGACCGAGCGCCTCGGGCTGCCTACACACCCAGTATTTTTCCTCGTGAGGACAGCACCAACAGCAGCAACCCATCCCTTCCAAGAGAAGGAGCAAGCTCGCCAGCCGAGTCTGCTTTTCAGGATGCCAAAGCCCGACGTCAGCCAGCCTACTCAGAAGAATTCACCAACGACCAAGGCCAGGCTGTCATCCAAGTTCACGTGCCGCTGATCGAACGTAATAGCTTTTCTGGTGTGTTGGTGGCGGAGTACTCCCTGGAGCAGTTGATTCGCTACTTTGTACCTGAAGAGGTTTCTAACCGACATGCGATCACACTGCTGGGGGATGGGGACCTGATTTTGGCCAGCACCGTCCCGCTCACGCACGGAGAACGATTGCCTGCAGCACCCATCATCTACGAAGTCCCGTTGTCACCTGCCAACAAAGGATTGGTGCTCAGAGGACATGGCTACCGCACCTCGATCGGCTTGATCAGCAACACCTTGTTTTGGATGGTTGTTGCGCTGTCGGTACTGACCGTTTGGATGTTGCTGGGCACCTGGCGCCACATGCGTCGCCGATTGCAAATGCAAAATGCACTGGTCACTGAGACCAATTTTCGCCGCGCCATGGAAAACTCAATGCTCACGGGCATGCGTGCCATGGACATGTCGGGGCGTATCACATACGTTAACCCCGCATTCTGTGCGATGACGGGCTTTGCAGAGGCGCAGTTGATTGGAAAGCGCCCGCCCTACCCCCACTGGCCACCCAACAGCATTGAGGAAAACAGCCGGTTGCTTGAAGAAGAGCTCCAGGGCCGCAGCCCGCTCATGGGGATCGAGGTCAAAGTCATGCGCAATGATGGCAGCTTGTTTGATGCACGCATGTACATGTCCCCACTCATTGATCCCAAGCAGCAACAAACCGGCTGGATGACCTCAATGACCAACATCACCGAAGCCAAGCGCATTCGAGACCAACTCACAGCCTCTCACGAGCGCTTCACGACAGTGCTGGAGGGGCTTGATGCAGCAGTGTCGGTGGTCTCCGTGCAACAAGGTGATTTGTTGTTTGCAAACCGCTTCTATCGGCTCTGGTTTGGCGGTCAACCCAATGGCCATGCCGTACTCGCCGGCCGGGGGGGGCAGCTGGATACCCCGCGTGTGACAGAGGCTGACGACGACGTTGACACGCTAGGTGGCATGCCAACCCAAGACCTGACCGATGCGGGCTCGGACACCAGGGAGGTCTACATTGAAGCTCTGCAGAAATGGTTTGATGTGCGCACCCGCTATGTTCAGTGGACTGATGGTCGATTGGCGCAAATGTTGATAGCCACGGACATCACCGTGCGACTGAACGCTCAGGCCGTGGCTGCCAGCCAAGCCGAAAAAGCGCAGGTCAGCAGCCGCCTTATCACGATGGGTGAGATGGCGTCTTCTGTGGCCCATGAGTTAAACCAACCCCTGACAGCCATTGCCAACTACTGCAATGGCATCGTGACGCGCGTTAAAGCCAATGCGATTGAAAAAGATGACCTGATTGCCGCACTGCAAAAGACCTCGCGCCAGGCAGAGCGAGCTGGACAAATCATTCATCGCATCCGAGCATTCGTCAAACGCAGCGAGCCCCAGCGTCAGCCTTCGCAGGCCAAGGAAATCGTTGAAGATGCAGTCGAACTGGCCGGCATTGAACTGCGCCGTCGGCAAGTCAGCATACGCAGCTATGTAGCCCAAAGGCTGCCCACCTTGATGGTCGACCCAATTTTGATCGAACAGGTGTTGCTGAATTTACTGAAAAATGCAGCCGAGGCCATCGACTCCGCACAGCTATCCATCTCGCGCCGAAACATCGAGCTGAGGGTGGTACCTAATCACAACCCCGAAGAAGGCGATGTGATCGAATTCACTGTCACAGACATGGGCCCTGGCCTCAAAAGTGAGGTCATTGAGCGCCTTTACGAAGCCTTCTTCTCAACCAAACCTGAAGGCTTGGGCATTGGTTTAAGCCTGTGCCGCTCAATCATTGAGTCACACCGCGGACGGATCAAAGCACACAACCTCTACAATGGAGACTCTGTGGTGGGCTGCTGTTTTTCTTTTTCATTGCCTGTGGATTCTGATGTATTGCCCCCGGCGCCGCCGCTTTTACATCCCTCATCAACCCCTAGTCAAGGGTTTTGAACCATGAGTCTGATCCCCAAGAATGGCACTGTCTATGTGATTGACGATGACGAAGCCGTGCGCGACTCTTTGCAGTGGCTGCTAGAAGGCAAAAACTATCGCGTGCGTTGTTTTGAATCTGCTGAGTCATTTCTGAGCAGTTTTGATTCCCGCGAAGCGGCCTGCATGATTGTCGACATCCGCATGAATGGCATGAGTGGCCTCGAGCTTCAAGACCGCTTGATTGAACGCAAGTCGCCTTTGCCCATGGTCTTTATCACCGGCCACGGTGATGTGCCGATGGCTGTCAGCAGCATGAAAAAAGGTGCCACCGATTTCATCGAAAAGCCCTTTAAAGAAAGTGAGCTGCTGCCCTTGGTAGAGCGCATGCTGAGCCAAGCCCGCAATGCGCTCTCTCACCACCAAGAGGCCGCAAGCAGAGATGCGCTGCTCAGTCGCCTGACCACCCGTGAAGCTCAGGTCTTGGAGCGAATCGTGGCCGGGCGGCTCAACAAACAAATTGCAGACGACCTTACCATCAGCATCAAAACTGTTGAAGCCCATCGTGCCAACATCATGGAAAAGCTCGACGCTAACACGGTGGCTGACTTGCTCAAGATTGCACTGGGCGCGCAGCAAACCAAAACTTAAAAAGCTTGCTTTAAGAAACCAGCGCCTCATTTCTCCCTCTGCCCATTGGCGCTGACCACCTTGACGGCGCCGCCGTCTTTGTCAATTGAAAGCGTAGATTCAACCCATGACACTTGCTCAACGCATTGACGGCAACGCACTGTCGAGGCAAATTCGCGCCGATGTGGCGAATCGTGCAGCGGCTCTCCAAGCTCTGGGGACTCCTCCAGGCTTGGCTGTGATTTTGGTGGGCGATGACCCTGCCAGCCAAGTTTATGTTCGCAACAAAATTCGAGCCTGTGAAGAAAACGGCCTGACATCCATCTTTAAAAAATTTGACGCCTCTCTGTCAGAGGTCGATTTGCTCTCATGCATTAGCACCTTCAACGCTGACCCCCGAATTCACGGTATTTTGGTCCAAATGCCACTGCCACCGCAGATCAACCCCCACAAGGTGATTGAAGCTATCGCTACGCACAAGGATGTTGACGGCTACTCGACACTCAGTGCAGGCGAGCTCATGAGTGGCCAACCAGGCTTTCGCCCCTGTACGCCCTATGGCTGCATCAAACTCATTGAGAGCATTGGCTTTGATCTCGAAGGCAAGCATGCTGTGGTGATTGGCCGCAGCAATACCGTGGGTAAGCCCATGGCCCTTTTGCTGCTCCAAAGCAATGCCACCGTGACGGTTTGTCACAGCAACACGCTTAACCTGGGTTTTCATACGCGTCAGGCTGATGTGGTGGTCACCGCCGTGGGTCGGCGCAACACCCTGACCGCCGACATGGTGAAAGCAGGGGCCGTTGTGATTGATGTGGGCATCAATCGCGATGAGCAGGGCAAACTCTGCGGCGATGTGGATTACCCCGGTGTTGCCCAGGTGGCCGCAGCCATTACCCCAGTGCCTGGCGGTGTGGGCCCCATGACAATCACCATGCTCATGGTGAACACTCTCGACGCGGCAGACAAAGCAGTCCGCGCTTGAGGCCGCCTCGCGTCGTGTCAAGCCATAAATTGGCTCGAAGGAAAAGATGGCACCCGTACATTCGGACTTTGAATGTGGCCTTTGGCCACTGTCCCTGATGGGATTTGCTGATTGGCTAATCTAAACCCATCGCCTTTGAACTTACCGCCAGATGAGGAAATTCCCGTCCCATGGAATTTGAACTGAGCGCACAGGCCTAAGATGAGCTAGGAGCTGTTCGCTCGAGTTCGACACCAAATGACACAAGTCCTTGATTTGCTTGAGGTGGCAGTTTGAAGTTGGCACTACAGCAAGGTCATTTGAGGGTCGTAGGTGGGTTTGGAGACGTTGAGTGAGGCCAGGACATCAGCCTGGCGAG
>JANMEO010000026.1:0-7154 GCA_031376995.1 Burkholderiales bacterium | reverse complement strand
TTCATCATGGATGCAGACCCTGAGCGCCAAAAGGCAGAGCACACCACTGTGTTGATTGATTGGCCTGTCGAGTCGCCAGCACCCACGACATGTGCTTTTGTCTATTCAGAGAGCCGCTGCCCGCCCTCGTTAGAGGTCTTGCTGACACGCGAACGCGCTGCACGCGATCGCGAGGAGCTCAACGGCCTGTATGTGGCCATGACCCGAGCCCGAGAGTGCCTGATTATCAGCAGCACAGAGCGGCGTTATGCAGCCTCGGGGGCTTCGAGGGGTGCAGTGGCCACGGGTGGCCCGGTGTATGCCAATTGGTGGCAGCGCTTACAGCCCTGCTTGAGACCCTGGCCGTTGAGTTTGGATGAGGGCTTGCCCCCCGAGGCCGCTGATTCGCGCATTGCTTGTCTGGCCTTGCCCACGCTCACCCGATCGTCTTTGGGGCTCGAGCCGCACCCAGTCTCGATGGATGCACCCGAGTTGATGCCCTCAGACAGCACCATCAGTCGGGTTGGGCAGGCCGTGCACCTGGCGTTGCAGTGGATCACACTCAGCCAGAATCAGTCGCGCGATGGGGCTGTGCAGGCTGCTGCGCGCCAGTTGAGGGTGGCCACAGAGAAAGTGGCGGAGGTGGTGCAGCGTATTTTGACCAGCCCAGCTTGCGCGCCATTTTTTGATCGACGCCCAGGAGGCTGGGCCGCGAACGAAGTGGCCATCACCGTTCAAGGTCAGGTGCAACGCATTGACCGCTTGGTTGCCATGCCGCAAGCACAGGGCGGCATGTGCTGGTGGGTGCTGGACTATAAGCTGCACGAGTCACCGCAGACTTTGCCAGCCTACCGAGCGCAGTTGCTGGCCTACGCGCAAGCTGTGTCGCAACTGCAGCCGGGTGAGCTTGTGCGGTGCGCGTTCATCACGGGCCAGGGTGAGGTGGTGGAGATTTTGTGAGTACCAGGCCTCAGCGGATGGAAAAAGATGCATGCCGAGCAAAGACGAGGCTTCCAACCTTTCAAAATTGCAGAGATAAGGTGTTAAGTGTCGGGCATCATTCGACGTCAGGCATCAGGGCTTTTTCTCTTTTTTCGGATATCAAGGAGGTGCAGCATAAATAGATTTTGATTCTCCTTGGCAATATCAATTGGGGTTTTGCCATCACTGTTTGTAAAATTCCGATCCGCGCCCAACTGCAATAAAGTAGTTGCGGCTGCTTTTAGGTTTCCGCGCACAGCTGCAAATAATGCGGTTTCCTGATTTTGGTCAACTGAATCAACGGGCGTGCCTTTATCGGTTATGTACATTATGAGATTTTGATCGTCGAGATAGGTGGCAATCCATAGGATAATTTTATGAGTTCCTCTATAATCTTGACGATTATTGATTATATTCTGTGTGATGACATCCATCATACTTGAATTATTGGGTGATGCTGCTGCGTGGGCAATAAATCTTGTGAAATCTGTATTATCGAGTTCAATCATCGCATTGCTTTTGATTAAAAGATAAGCGTTATCGAATTTTCTATTTTCTAGTGAGAGGCTCAGTGCGGTACGTTGGTCGTTGTTTTTTTCATTGATATTTTTATCGTAAATTAATAAAGTAGCTAAAGAATCTGGGCTATTGTAAGCAGAGCCTACCATTAAGGGGGTCCACCCATTTCCATCTTTGGCTTCGAGATTTGCACCCGCTATCGCCAATGTGTTAATGAGATCGCTTGGCCCGTCCTTCGCGGAGAAGTGCATGGCGGTTTTAAGCTGCCTATTAACATCGTTGACTTGGGCTCCGTGTTCTAATAATTTAGATGCGAAATTTTTGGTATTTGCATTGATGCAGGAATGCATCAGAGCCGTTTTGTGTTCTGAATCTTTTTGATCAACGCGTGCGCCTGCTGCCAGTAAGCTCTCAATCAGCTTATTGACTTCATCAATTCCCCTTGTGCGATTTCGTGCAGCCAGCATAAGAGGTGAGAGAAAATATGATTCAGGATTCAGATTGGCCCCGTGTTTAATTAACAATGCCGCCATGTCTGCACGACCTGCCTTCGACGCAGCTTGAAGGGGGGTTAATTTGAATATAGGATCCGGTTTGTTAATATCGAAACTGAGTGGCTTTTTGATCATGGCTTCAACAACAGGGATGTAGCCATGCATTATTGAGAATGTTGAGGGCGTGAAGCGGGGGTTACCGTTTACAGATTCAATATCCTTTGGTGTGGTGAAATCCATGTTATTTTCGATCAACAAGCTGGCCGCCTGAGGATGCTTTTTACGCAAGGCGTGATGAAATGCATTAAATTCATAACTGCAGATATCGTTAAATATATGAAATTTTTTCAGTGAAACCAAGGTTGATATGGCGTCCAGATGACCTCCTCTTGCAGCATGTATCAGTGCAGATCGCCTTTTTCTATCTTTGGCATTGATATCTGTTCTTTTATCCTGAATCAGTACGTTCATCACTCCTACATGTCCTTTTGATGAAGCCATTGTAAAGGGTGTGTGCCCATCGTTTTTGAGATCATGTGCATTTGGATCTATCCCTTTTTTAAGCATATATTGAATCATGGCGACGTCATTACGTTCGGCGGAAATTACAAGAGCTGATCCTGGAGGTAATTTGCTTTTTCGGCTCGGTCTTTCGTTTGCATTTTGTTGATTTTCGTTATCGCCGAAAAATAGTTTTGCAACGTCTAGATGGCCGCTTCGTGCAGTTTCCTCGAGTATGTTTCCGGTGTCATTGAATCGCCAATCAAAGCTAATTAATGTATTATCTAGCATGTGTTTTAATACTTCGATCTGCCTGTTGGATATGGCTTCGACCGCCATTTTGTGTCGCACTTTTAAATCAGGAAAAATATCGTACACTGGTTTTATTTTTATTATATTAATGTGCCCATGCTTGGCTGCGATACCGAATATTTCGATGATATGATTTTCATCAAGACTTCTTGAGGTATCACTCAGGAATAAATTGACGGCTTCTACATGCCCATTCTTTGAGGAAAGCATCGGTGGGGTCAGTCCATCTTCATTTCGATAATGGATTCCGTCTTTACTTATTGCCAAGAGTTTTTTAAGCGCCGTAATGCATCCAAAACTGGCAGCCAGCTCCATTGCGGGCTGGTATTCTGTTTTCGAAATTTCGTGATTTGGGTGATATTGTATAATATTTGTTAACCATTGATCATCGATGGTGTCAATGGCATCATGCTTTTGAGAGTTTATCATGTGATTGAGTATTACTTTATAAATTTCAACCTCATCAATATCGGTTTTTGTTGATTTTTTTATTTCAGAGTGGAGGCGCTCAGGTGGTATTTTTAATAAATCATTCCCCGTAAGTTCGCGGCGATCATCTACCAGTTCTCGCCACATTAACTCACCTAAAATCATAAATTTACCAAGGTCGGCACCGAAATCTAGTGTTATGGGTGTTATGGTGGTTATTTTTGGTTCTGTGGTTATGGCATTTTTATTAATTAATTCATTGAGGAAGTGTCTTGATAGCAAAGTCTTTTGATTTGTGAATCTCCATGAGTCGCCATTCAGATTTTGTGTTAAGTAATTTTTATATGGAACATCCCCGAACTTTTGGTTCAGTGTTGCCTCTTGAACAACGTGTATTTTTTGGATAACATCAAATGTTTCTGTTTCATTCATTGAATCGTTGCTGCTGGCATCTCGCGTAATCTTCAATTGGTGAAAATATTTATTTGCGATAAAATTGGAGACTTTGATGGGGTTAATTATTTTAAGGGCGTAAGTTTTAAAATCTTCTAGCAAGTTTGTGGGTATTTCCCGTTCCACAATTCGGACATGATTGTCTAACCTTTCAGGTAAGCCAATATCCGCCGCGATGTAATTGAAGAATGCGTTTACAATATGAACTTCCATCCCTCTTTGATAGGGGCCATATTCTTTCTTCATGAACTCAATGATTGTTGACTCAGTCAATCTTATCTTCACCTCATCAGCTGTACCTAGTAAACCCGACAGGTGTGAATTTAGGCAGCCCAATGTTTCCTGTAATTGTGTAACTACACCGCCAGCGCATACTGTCATTTTGCTGGCCATATTGGATATTTCATCCATGCGGATTTGCATTGGAATTTTTTCATTGCTCAATAAATCTACGATTTTATGAAGCGATTCTTTTGCTGTGCCATAAATAAGATATAAATCTTGGCCGAAGTCGTCGTTGCTCAGTCGGTATAACTTTTCTGTAAATTTTTTGAGATTTTCACTTGTTTCTGTGACCCTGTTGACGCTGATGGCTGGCGTCACTGAGTTTGCATTGTTGCTGTAAAAATCTGTTGTAACTTTAATCAGTTCACGGTACTGCTGACGGCTCTTCTTGAATTCTTCGTTATTTTCCAAGGCAGCGTTTGAAACCTTGAAAAATTCAGGTTGATTTAAGATGACTGGTGTATCTTGCTGGTTGCCAGCAGGCTGTGTTGGTGCTGCGGTTACATGATCTCTTTGGAGGTGGGTGTTTTTGAAGGTAAGTTTGGGTATCATTTTTATCAACTGCTTGTGATGTGTGTATTTAAATTTGCTTTGATCGGCTTCACGGGATTGGTTGGTGCAATAGATGCTTGTAGCTGTGATGCTGTGAATCCATGAATTATTTATGCTTTTTGTGTTTATTGGCGCCTGAGTTGATGCTAATTTCTATACCTGGTTTTCGACCGATTTTTGCCCTGGCGCCTTGTTGTAAATGATATTTAGCGCGATATATTATGCTAATAGGCTTGATTTTTTATTTAATTAAAATAACTTGTCTGCTCGGTTTTTTCGATGATAATTTATTTTTTTGTATTTTTGCCCCCCTGATTGAGGGGGCATGTACATGGCGGTGTGAAACTGTCGAAATTTTGGCACCTTGAAACTGCTGAGCCTCAACTGGGTATCGCGGGTGCATTGAACCTCGATGGTTGAGCGCTTTGCGAGCGCTAGCTTTCCACCGGGTCGCGTGAGCAGTAGCTTTTGCCCTCGATGAGGATGGTCTGTGCGTGATGCAGGAGCCGATCCATGAGCGCGGACGTGAGGGAGTTGATGATGTCGATGGCAGCACAGCATTGATGCAGGACGCGAGCGCGATGACGGGCTGAAGCTGCAGGCCTTTTGCGGCGAGTACATCGCCAACATTCTGTACGCAATCGAACCGACGACCCGCTTGGCTCTCGAGATGATTACGTTGCCGCATCCTCGGCAAATTGCAAAGAAAAAATGTTGAGCCAAAAAGAAATTGAATGTCTTCGTGCCTGCAACGACTGTGCTGCTGCGTGCCTCCAATGCGCATCTGCTTGTTTGAATGAGGACCAGCCAAAGCCGTTGGCCCGCTGCATTGCATTGGACCTGGAATGCGCCGATATTTGTCGCCTGGCAGCGGCCTCCATCGCGCGACAAGGGGCACAGCGAGATGCAATTTGCGCGTTGTGCGCCCAAGCCTGCCAAGCGTGCGGCACCGAATGCGCGAAGCACGCTATGGATCACTGCAAGAAATGCGCAGAGGCCTGCAAGCTCTGCGCTGCTGCTTGTAGCGCCATGGCGGGATGAGAGATATCCCATGGCACATTTGATTCAATCAACATTGGCATTTGCCTTGGCTGGAGCCTGCGCTACCGCATGGTCCCAAGCACCAGCCTCTCCCGTCAAAGCACAGGTCAAGGCGCTTGCGGTTGCGGCGGACCCTTTGAAGAAAGCGGTGCTCATCGGCCGTGTTGCAAGCAGCGGTATGGTGATGCAGTTGGAGCTTGAAGGCGCCGAGGCGATGTGGATGGCCATGGGTACCCCGCCAGTTTGGGGGGCACACTCACCCGCTGCGGAGGAGCGCTACCACGTGGAATTGAAGCTCGATGATCCAAAGACCAAGACGCGCATCTCCTATGCGAACGTTACGTTTGAAGCAACCAATGTGACGACGGGGAAGACCGCCACACTGGTATTGCCTCCGATGTGGGGCAGTAGCGGCTTGCACTATTCAGCCAATAGCGCGCTTTTAGGCGATGGGGCGTACGACGCTACGGTGAAAGTTGATGTGCCGACGTTTCAGCGTGAATTGACAGACAAAGACCTGTGGTCCAAGCCGGTTTATGCCAATTTCCACTTCAAGCTGATTAATGGCAAACTGACCGAGGTATCGGCACTCAGTCGATAGTGGCCCATGGCGCAACACCCAAGGGTTGGGCGGCTGTTTGCCACTGGTTCGAACTCCAACGGAAGGTTTGGCGTCAGCGCCTTGCGCCTCAGATCGGCTGGCTAAGCTCGCGCCTGTCGCCTACCAGCTATCTGGGCTTGCGTCTGACTTTGGGCTTGACGCTGATGATCGGTGCCGCCTGGCTTTTCGGCGGCGTCGCCGAGGATATGATCCATCGCGACCCGCTGACGTACGTCGATGCCGTACTCGCGCAGTGGCTTCAAGACCACGCCGTCGCGTGGCTTACGGCGTTTGCGCTGACCGTCAGCCACGCGCACGACTGGGCGCCAGTGCTCGTCGCCACCTTGCTGTTGTGCGGATTTTTCGCATGGAAGCGGCAGTGTGAATGGCTGCTCGTCACGCTGTTTACCATGCCAGGCGGGATGCTACTGAACTGGGGACTCAAGCTGGCATTTCACCGGCCGCGGCCGACCGCCAGCGCCTATGTACATGCCTTGCTCTCATGGAGCTTTCCGAGTGGACACACGGTTGCCGCCACCTTATTCTATGGGCTCGTGGCCGTTTACCTGGTCTCGATCACACGCAGTTGGACGCAGCGCATGACTGTCGTTTGGGTAGCCCTGGCTTGCATCATCCTGGTGGCGTTTAGCCGAATCTACTTGGGTGTTCACTATCTTAGCGACGTGCTGGCCGCGATGGGCTTGGGCGTGTTCTGGCTGGCGTTGTGCACAACGGCGGTCCACACACTGTCCGCAGGACGGCAAGCGCGCAATGGCGACAATCCCGTAGATCCGATGTGGCACCCCAATGTGGTCACTACCCCAATAGGGTGGCGGCAGCCAAGACGCTGCGCGCCACCGCTTGACGGTAAGCAATGGGATGGACGCCCCCACCCGTAACGGCATCAATGTGCCAAAGTGGAGGCCAAGAATTAACAACTTGAACCTACCTTTAACCGAGAGAGGCGTCCACCATGAAGATTACGACAATTGGCATTGACCTGGCGA
>JANMEO010000007.1:0-5610 GCA_031376995.1 Burkholderiales bacterium | reverse complement strand
AGGACGGCTCTGGCTCTGGTCGAAAGACCAGAACGAAACCAGCCACTGTGAAGCAGGAACCCACCGAAGTGACGATGCGTGAGGTAACTCATGTCTAGCGCCGTAGGAATCTCCTTCCTTTAGGGAGGGGAGGATGTCAAGCGGAGTTTTACCAACGCAAGAGTTGGGGCCCCAGGAGTGCACCGGCTTGAGCCGGTATCAGCATGCCCAGCACGTACCAGATGGCTAAAAAGGGGGCTTGCATTTCGGGGCAATGCAGGGCGTAAATCATCGCGCCCAAAGACGCCGCCGCCAAACCAGCGCATGCGCCGGTCAAAGCTGGGCGTGTGGGGGCCAAGCCCTTCATGGCCCAAAATAAGCCTGCAAAACTGGGCAGTGAGATCAAGGCAATGCTGAGGACGCAAATGGCCCAGGTGCTGCCCAGCACTAAATCTGCGCGCGCCTGAGGCGTTGTGTTGAAGAGTGTCACGAGGGCCAGTGCCCAGAGTACCAGCCAGGGCAAGGGCAGCGCAAACGCCACGCGCCCAGCACGCATGCCCGGATGCCCCAATCGAACGGCAAGCACCAAAGCGAGCCAAGCCACGGCCAAAGGAAACGCTAGTTTGAACCAAAACATGGGCAGCCACACCGCGCTGTCGATGTCTTGGCGTGGGCCATACAGCGTCAGCATCAACACCAAACCACCGGCTACCCCCCCAAAAACCGCCCATTGCAAGCGTCGCCGCGTGGCACCTGTGTCCACGGGTTCAAGCCTTGTGGCCAGGAGTGCGATGAGGTCATCGGTTTTCATGGGTTGACTCCTTGTGCGCCCAACAGGGCGGCCAATGCCTTGAGGCCACGATGCACGCTCACCTTGACAGCAGACTCTGACATACCGGTTGCTTGTGCCGTCTCGATGACCGATAGGCCCTCTAGCTTCATGTGCATGATGGACAAGCGCTGAGGCTCGGGCAATTGCGCCAGCAGTCGACCTAGGTCGCGGCGGGCGTCGCTGGCATCGGTTTCACTGGTTGAAAATACCATCAACTCGTCATCCAGAGGCTCGTGCAGGGCTTCACGCGCACCTCGGGCGCGAAACAGATCAACCAACTTATAGCGCGCGATGGCATGCACCCAAGCCGTGAGAGGTTGTTTGCTTTGGTAGGTGTGGCGCTGGTTGTGCAGCGCTAACAGGGTTTCTTGCACGAGGTCTTCGATGTCGTTAGGTAAGCTGGCCAATCGCTGTTTAAAGAAGCTGCGCAGGTGCGCACTCATGTCTTTTAAAAATGCCTTATAGGCTGTTGCATCGCCCGCCAAACCCTGAATAAAGAGGCTTCGCAGCTGGTCTTCTCGGGTTTTTAGCCGCTTGAGGTTGTCGGGTTGGGGTGTGCTTTGCATAGGGATATTCGTGAGCGACCACCAATAAGTTACAGCATGTTTGAAAAATAAAGTGATCAAATTTTGCCTCACGCTGTAACAAAACCTGAGGCTCGCCCGAATTAAGCATCAGACTCGATTGAACGTCACTGCAGCGTGCAACACACGCTCACCTGAGTTTCTCCATCGTTTCTTTTCCCACCTTTATTCACTTCTATTTGGAGAATTGTCATGACAACGAACAACATCAAATCCGGCGCTTCTTTGGCATTGACGGCAGCTCTGTTGGCACTGTCTGCTACGGCATTTGCCGCTGAGGCGCCCAAGGGCTCTGAAGGCAAAGCGATTGCTGCTGGTGACAAAGTGCATTGCTACAACGTGCATGAGTGCAAGGGCAACAGCGATTGCAAAACCGCCGAGCATTCTTGCAAGGGCCAAAACGGCTGTAAGGGCCATGGCTTCAAGGCCAAGACTGCGGGTGAGTGTCTGGCTGACAAGGGCACCATTGGTGACATCAAGGGCTGATCGACCTGTCTTTGCTTGAGTGCTTAAAAGGTTTTGCGCAATGCCCAACCCCGCCCCCCAACCACGAAACATGAGTGCTGGGTTTGGGCTGGGCTTGCGAACTCCACACTACGCTGATTTTTTGGCGGCCCCTCAGCCCCTGGATTGGCTCGAAATCATCACCGATAATTTTTTGGTTGAAGGGGGTAAGCCCCTGAAAATGCTGGATCGGATTCGCCAAGACTATCCCATGGCGATGCATGGCGTGGCGCTGTCTTTGGGCGCACCGCAGGGCATTGACGCCGCATACCTCAAACAAGTCAAAGCGCTTGCTCACCGTATTGAGCCCTTGTGGGTTTCGGACCATTTATGTTGGATTGGCCCTGGTCCCGAGCAACTTCACGACTTATACCCCTTGCCTTACACCGATGAAGCGGCTGAGCATGTGATTCAACAAATACAGCGCGCCCAAGATATTTTGCAGCGTCAGTTGGTGATTGAAAATGTGTCGAGCTATGTCCACTATGCCTGCAGCACTGCCAGCGAGTGGCAGTTTTTAAGCCACATCGCCAATGTGGCCGACTGTTTGCTGCTGGTCGATGTCAACAACATTTACGTCAGCAGCGTCAACCATGGTTTTGACCCGCTCGACTACCTCAACGCCTTGCCCCGTGAGCGGGTGCAGCAGATTCACCTGGCCGGACACACCGACCATGGCGGCCACATTGTCGACACCCACGACCACCCCGTAGCCTCACCCGTGTGGGATTTGTATGCCCAGGCCTGCCAACGCTTCGGTGCTGTGGCCACGATGATTGAGCGCGACGACCAGATACCCCCGCTGCCGACCTTGTTGCAAGAGCTCGACATTGCGCGCGAAATCGCTCGCCATCACGTCAAGGCCGAGGCGGCAGCCGATCCGTGCGAGCCTGGGCCGAGCGTTGCAATGCGCACACCACCTTGGCCACCCACCCCTGCCAATACCGTGCCGCTGGTGCAGTTGCAGCAGCGTTTGAGCCGCTACGTTTTAGATTTGAACGAGCCGCCACATGACACCGCTGCGTTGGTGCAGACTCAGCCACCAGCCACCAGCGAACAACGTTTGGGCATCTACCACCATGCTTACCGCGTTCGGTTGGCTGAGGTGCTTGCTGACAGTTTTGCCAAAACCAACCTCTACATGGGCTCTGATGCCTTCACCGAGGTGGCCATCGCCTATGCGGTGCAGCAGCCCCCAACCACCCGCAGCCTGAGTCGCTTTGGGGCCAGCCTGCCTGCCTACCTTGCCGAATGCTTTCCCCGCAACCCTGAACTTTTTGAGCTGTCACAGCTTGACTGGGACCTGCGCTCCCGCTTTGACAGCGCCGATTTTCCTGCGCTCAACGCCACGTTAGTGGCCAACACGGCCACCGAATCTGCATGGCTGAGTTGGCCCGAGCCGCTGCACCCCAGCCTCATCTTGCGCGTTGTCAGCAGCAACGTGGTTCAACTGTGGCGTGCCATTGATGCGGATGAAGAGGTGCCCCCCGCACACATCAGCCCTGAAACCCAAATCTTGGCGGTCTGGCGCAAAGACTTGCAGCCTCATTTTTCAACCCTTGACAACAGCGAGGCTGGGTTTTTAAAAAGGTTGGCACAGGGAGAGTCGATCGAAACCGCTGCCAGCAGGCTGGACGCAAGCCCCGCGCTGAGTGACCCCTCAACGCTGGGGCGATGGCTCAAGGCTTGGTTGGAGAACGGGTTTCTTCTTGCCAAATAGGGCGGGGTTTTTGAGGGGGCCATCAGCGGCAATAAATTTTATGCACTACTGCCGTGAGCTGTTTCACGCCCTCGCTTTGGCGTGTTGAGAGCCTTGTGTTTGAGCAGCCTTGTCGTCCTAAGATGCCACTGTGGACACTCCTTCTCATCTCATTGCGCAGCTTCCAATCTTCCCGCTGCCCTTGGTTTTGTTTCCTGGGGGTTTGTTGCCATTACAGATTTTTGAGGTTCGATACCTTGACATGGTCAAACGCTGCCATCGCGACCAAGTGCCCTTTGGGGTGGTGGCGACACTGCCAGCGCCTTCAGAACGAAGCCCTAGAGCTGGGGTTGAAGAGTCGCGCCAGCTGGATGAAGATGGCATTGAGGGCTTTGCTTCAGAGACGTTCGTGCAAGTTGGCAGCCTGGCCTACATCGATCAGCTTGAGCGCCCTCAACCAGGCGTGATGAGCATTGCGTGCACCGGAGGGCAACGCTTTCAAATTCAGTCGTGCGAGCAAAAGCGTTTTGGATTGTGGGTGGCTGACGTTGCGTTGCTCGATAACGACCCCTTCATCCCTGTGCCGCCTGATTTGATCCCCAGCAGTGAGATGCTGCAGCATTTGGTGCACAACATCGAGCAGCAATTGGACAATATTTCACAGATGCCGATTGCTCTGCCCTACCACTGGAACGATTGTGGCTGGCTGGCCAATCGGTGGTGTGAGCTGCTGCCAGTTGATGCCGTGCAAAAGCAACGGCTGATGTCGCTCGACAATCCATTGGTGCGCCTGGAGTTGATCGCAGACCTATTGGACCAAATGGGCTTGAGTCAGCCTCAGCGCTTCTGATGTTTCGCTAGCGCAGCGCCGCCGCGCCGCTGCTCTGTGAGGCCGAGCAGCGTGTCACCTTTATAATGTGTGGTGCAAAAACATCGCCCCAAGGTCACGCATGAACAACCTCTCCCCCTGGCGCTGCTTCACGTCTTGGCGCTTGCGTTCAGTTGGGGCTCTCGGGCTGGTCGCCTGTCTGGTGGCTTGCGGTGGCGGGGGTGAAGAACCAGAGTTGGCCCAATCTTTGCCCAGCGCCGCCCCAGCGAGCCCTTCCAGCGAGCCCCCTGGGGCGGCGCCTCCGCCCATTTCCCCTGCGCCAATCCCCCCCTCGGCAGCCAGCCAACCCGCCATCCTGGTGATCGAGTCAGGCACCAACCCAAGCATCAGTTTGTCAGCCGATGGCCTGACGGTCACTTCGTTTGGCGGCACCATCAACCCCAAATGCGCAGCGCACGAGGGTATTTATGCGAACCCTGTGTTTGCTCAATATCAAAGCAGCGTCTGCAGAAAGCGTGGCGTGCGTGCCAATGCCGGGGTACGTCAAGGGGAGTTTCGTTATTTTGAGGGGACGCGGCTGGTGAGCCCCCAAAACTTTGCTTTTGGCATCACCCGGCGCGATGACAACATTGACCCCTTGTGCTGCTATGTCGGGGGTGTTTTCGGGGTCGATTTGCCGCATGCCCTGACGACCCCATCGATGTCGTTCAACATGGTCAACTTGGGCGTTTTTGTGAATCTGTTGGCCGCTGACAGTGGCGACGTGATCACCTCCCCCTTGGTGCAGCATTATGGTTTTGCCATTGACTACAGCCAGGCCAATCCGATGGTCTATGTGGTGCAGAAAACTGCGGGCGGTGCGATGAAGGTGCGCGGCTACCAGACCAGCGGATTCAATGGCGTTGAGGCGGTGCCCATGATGTATGGCGATTTTGCACTCAATGGCTCGCCAGTGGCTTCGGTCAACTTTGGACAGCAGCCGTTTTATTTTAACGAGGCAACATTGCGCGCTGAGCTGTTGATTCGCATGACCACGGCCCATGATTTAAGCCCAACCGAGGCGGCTGCCAAGCTCAAGCTGTTGAGCCTGGGGGTTGTCACGCCCTAGTGTCGTGTCAAGCCACTTCTGTCGGTATATCACGCCGCCATCGACCTGCATCGCGGCGTTGCTCATCGTCGCCAT
>JANMEO010000003.1:0-2094 GCA_031376995.1 Burkholderiales bacterium | reverse complement strand
CGGGCCTGAGCCCTCACAACGGCGACCGCATCGTGGAGGTCGCCTGCGTGGAGATGCACAACCGACGCCTGAGCGGCCAGCAACTGCATTTTTACCTCAATCCGGAACGCTCTAGCAGCCCAGAGGCCGAGCGTATCCATGGTTTGAGCGACACATTTCTGGCCGACAAGCCGCTGTTTTCTGCGGTTGCCGAAGAGTTGATTGCCTTTTTGCGGGGGGCTGAGCTCATCATTCACAACGCAGCTTTTGATATTGGCTTTCTTGACGCAGAGTTCAAGCGTTGCAATCACCCTCAAACGGTGAGTTTGGTTGACAAAATTACCGACAGTTTGACCTTGGCGCGAGAGTTGTTTCCAGGTAAATCGAATTCATTAGATGCTTTGTGCAAGCGTCTGGAGGTTGACAACACCCACCGCACATTTCATGGCGCACTGCTCGATGCTCGATTGCTCGCCGATGTTTACATTGGCATGACGCGGGGGCAAAGGTCTCTGGCCATGGATGCCAGTCCTCAAGATCGCAGCGACGCTAGTGAGTTGCCAGTGCTTGACGCTGGGGGAGTGCCGCTCAAGGTTTTAATGGCAAGCCCACTTGAGATGCAGGCGCATGAGGCGGTCTTGCTGAAGATCGATAAGGCTTGTGGTGGTCGTGCGGTGTGGCGGCAGCTTGAGCTTGAGTTCAAAGAAACTCATGCCGCTCAAGATTGAGGATGGAGGGGGCGGTGTCAAGGCTGAAGTGCAACACGTGAATGGGTATTTTGGCCTGGATTTTTTCGACCAATTCGTTGTAGACCACCCGGAGTGTTCGAAAGCCGAGGACTTTGAGAGCGCAGTCAGTAAGAGCGCTTTCGATGTAAGCCAGGGCCTGTGGTGTCATGGTAGACAGATCCATGCCCTTGGGCAAAAATTGCCGCACTAAGCCATTCATGTTTTCGTTAGAGCCAAGCTGCCAAGGGCTATGAGGGGCACAAAAATAGACCTCGATGCCGGTCGCTGCTGGCTGTTGCTTTGCCAGCGGGACACTCAACGTCACCCAGCACCAGTCATAGGATTGATTGATCGGGTTCTGGCAGCGGTTAATTTTTTCCACAGCTATGAGATAATTGTTAATTAAATCCAATCCGCCAGGGCGGTTAACTCAGTGGTAGAGTGCCACCTTCACACGGTGGAAGTCGCAGGTTCGAACCCTGCACCGCCCACCAGCCGTCATCGGTTCATGGGGTTTTGGGCTGGAATCCCAGGGCAACAGAGATGGCGTCTGCAGTTGCTCTCAGGCTATCGAACCAGGCTTCCTCTAGGCGCTCAGAAGGTGCTGAAATCGACAAACCGGCAACCAAGTTGCCCTGGTCATCCAGCACGGCAGCAGCCATGCACCGCACGCCCAATTCAAGCTCTTCATCATCTGTGGCCATGCCACTGTGTTTGACCTTTGCCAATTCTGACTCTAGGCGATGCAGCTCGGTGATACTGTTGCGTGTTGGGCCCGGCAAGCTTGTGCGCGTGGCGTAGGCCTGAACCCCCTGCGGCTCATCGTTAGCCAAAAAGAGTTTGCCTACCGAAGTTAAATGCAGCGGGGCGCGACCGCCGATCGCACGCACCACTTGCATGCCAGAACGTTCGCTGAAGGCTCTCTCGATGTAAACAATTTCATCGCCTTGCCGAACCGATAGGTTGACCGCTTGCTGGGTCTGGCGGTGCAGCTCACGCATGGGGCCCAATGCGGCTTCGCGAACATCCAGCCGTGCTTTGACTAAGTTGCCTAACTCTAGCAAACGCATGCCAAGTCTATAACTGCCAGTCACCGGGCGATCTACAAAACGACCCAACGTCAAGTCATTCAAAATCCGGTGAGCGGTCGAGGGGTGCAGGCCGGTTTGCTCGGCAATCGACTTCAGCGAGATGGGGCCGGGGTGGCGAGCTAGCAGATCGATCAAAACGAAAGCGCGTTCAATCACCTGGATGGCGGGTAATCTGGCGTCTTTTTTATTCATGGTGAACTGACAGACTCCAGTTTGGCCCCCCCCCCGATTGTGTTGTCGGGTTTTAGGCTTGGGAGTTTTTATGGAGTTGCCAGTGTCATTTGATGGCGGGGGCG
>JANMEO010000282.1:0-1671 GCA_031376995.1 Burkholderiales bacterium | reverse complement strand
CGAGGAAGTTGGCTACCTGGATAGACCCAGCAGGCGGACTCGAACCCGCCATCTGGTGTGACCACCTGACGACGGACTAAACCGATAGCTCGGAGGACGGCGTCATAGAACGTGGCTGAGTCTTGCAGATTAAACGTCCCGACTGTGATGTGACTGAACATGATTGAGCCTAATCAGTTGACGTAGGCTGCATGGGTGTCCTTGGACAGCCAACATTCCAGTGCGGAAAGGCCTTGGGGTAAGTTGAGCTTTGCCCCTTCTTGTTGCATGCTGGAGCCCAGTGCATGCAAGGTGCGGAACAGGTTGTGCGCGCGGCTTTGCTCGCCCATTTGACCAATGCGCACAATGTTCAAACCGAAGGAGCCGGAAATTTCGACTCGATGCACGGCAGACATGTGAGCGCGAACCCTCTCGGAGGAAACTCTATCAGGCACTTGAATGCCGATAACGGAATTCAGCCGAACTGGCTCAGGCACTAGCAGCGAGAGCCCCATGGCTTCAATGCCTTGTTGCAGGGCTTTGGAGCACAGTTCATGGCGCGTGTAGCGATGCGGTAGGGTTTCTTCGCAGACCAAATGCAAAGCTTCATGCAAGGCCAGTATCCCAGATACGGGTGCCGTGTAATGGTAGGAGCGTTTGTTCCAGAACTGGTCGGCCAGCAGGGCATCCAAACACCAGTGTGCTTTGGGGGCCTTGCGCTGGGTAATACGCTGCCAGGCGAATTCTGAAAAGGCCAGCAGCGATACACCGGGGATAGAGGACAGTCCCTTTTGCCCGCCTGTGATCACGGCATCAACCTGCCAGTTGTCCATTTCAAACGGCATGGTGCTTAGAGTGCAGACTGCATCCACAATCACGGCGCAGCCGTGTGAGTGCGCCAGTTTTGAAATTTGGGGCAATTGTGGATTGTGCACAGTGTTGGAGGTTTCACCTTGTACAAGGGTCAGTGCTTTATAGCGACCCGTGCGCAGGTGGCCATCTACCATCTCGGGCGTGGCCGCTTGATTGTTGGGCACTTCAATCACTTTGACTTGCCCGCCCACCCGTTCGGCCATTTCAGCCATGCGGTTGCTGAAATAACCATTACACACCGCCAGCACTGAATCACCAGGCTCCACCAGGTTGGCAATTGCCATTTCCATGGCTGCTGAACCGGGCCCGGCTACGCCGAGCACATGCTCAGAGCGAGTTTGAAACACATACGCGCCCATGGCCTTCACTTGTTCAATCACCTGTGCCATGACGTCGCCTAGGTGGTTGATCACGATGGAGTTGGCGTGAGCCACCCGATGGGGAATAGGCACTGGGCCTGCGCCCATCATGAGCAAAGGCTCTGGGGGCAGGATGCTTTGCAGGGGCCTTAGCTTCGAGGGAACAGGGATATCCATACGATCAAAATAAGTCACGCGGTCTTGCCTCAGGTAGCAGTTGCGGTTGATGGCATCGTGGCTCATGTCTTCGGTGTGCTGCGCAAAATTCGTCAACGTGTAGTTGATCTGGCTCGCCAGTAAGTATTGGCAATAATCAAGTCGTGTCGGCTTAACAGGCAAACCGCTACTCTATCCAGATCATGAGTTTTGCGTCAGTCCAACCATAGAGCAAACAGCATCACAAACTCGAGTCAATGTGGTGGGCGTCATTGAACTCAAGAGCATGAATGGTAACCGGACC
>JANMEO010000177.1:0-1900 GCA_031376995.1 Burkholderiales bacterium | reverse complement strand
TGCACCTGCACCGTCTTTCTCATCGCTTTCATCTCCGCTCTCCATCCAAGGTTGCAATGGCAGCAGACGGTACGCAGTTCACAGAATCAATTCATGCAGATTTGCCGGAAGGACACGATAATCGAGGTCGAAAACCGGCCGACCCTGGGGGGCAAAACCCAGGGTTCCGAAGAGCCGTATGTGAACAGCACAAGTACGGTTCTGTGAGAGGGTCTCCCAGCGATGGGGGTCTCTACTTGATACGGCGCGATGCAGGTCGAGGGCCAGTGAGATACCGACATTTGTGGCTTGACAGGTTGGAAGCCGATGGATTTGTTCGTCAGGCTAGACGTCAACCGCAGCGATACCGCCTATATCCTATGCCGCCACGTCAAAAAAGGTACTATTTAAACCGATGTTTTTTGGAAGTCAAGATCGAGTTACCCAGCCACGGCAAACACCGCGACAACCTGCACACGCTTACTCTTGGCGTCTTTACACCCCCCTAAATCGGGGATTGGGACACTGAGGGCCCCGTCTTAGCATCCATACAGCTGCAAGCCAACTGGACTATTGGCTGAAGGAAAAAGTTTGAAACAATTGTTCCTGCACACTATGAGGGCCCTATGCTCGAACTTCATAATGTCGAATTGTCGCGGGTCAGCGCTATTGCGTGCGATGGCTCTTCGAATGCCAAGCGGAATGGCTGGTTTTCTGAGGTCCTTCAGGAGCAGCTCCATCAGCTGCGCAAGCATGCTGATCATGATGACGCTCTGGAGATTTTTGATGTATTCATGCAGCATGTTGAAAACACCACCCTATATTTAGAGTTCAATGAGTCCGTCGTTCCGTTGACGATTTATCCTGCGCTGCAGATGTACCACTCGCCGCGTAACCTGTCTCAGGCCTCTCACAGTCTCTTTGCGAGCATGCGATTTTTGCAGGCTGAGCTGCCCATAATTTCCCCACCGAGGCACAGCGCCCACCCATCAAAGATCCGCGCCGACAATTACTACCCATTGCTGCCCCTGTTGCAAACGCTAGCTTTGCATGGGCCCCGTACCCTCCTGATGTCAGCCATCGATCGCAAATCCAGTTTTCAATTAAAACCTGGATTTGACGTCAAGAGCCTTGGCCTGCCTAGCTCAATGTGCTCAGTCGCTGATCATTTGGCGGCCAAGCCCATAACACTGTCACATGTCGCGTCTTTGCCAGGGATGAGTGCCGAACGGGCCCCCCGCCTCATCAATGCTTTGTTCGTGAGTGGCGCGTTGAATAGTTTCGAGCGCTCGACTGAGGCTGAAGCTCTGATCAAACGCCTGATGAACTTGAGGGACAGCGCAGTCGAGCGACTGTGCGCAATGGTTGATGCTTGGTTGGGTCAGCGCTCGGCAAAATAAGCAACTGGTTGCGGGTTTTGCCGGCGCGAGTCCGTCCGGGCTGCGGGAGGTCAGCGTTGATCGGCGTGCGAAGCGGCTTGGCGCAAAAAGTGAGTTGGTTTGCGCCTCGATTACGTCATTTTCTGCTCACACGCGCAAGCGCTGTCCTGGCGATCAAACGCCATTTCGGCTCAAAGCGAGGATTGGTTTTTTAGTGGCGGCAGAAGTGCCGCAAATTGATCATCGTGTAGGCCAGCGTTTTCAACGCGTAGTGCACTTCGCTGATGACCTCGAACCGATTCAGCACGCGGCGGAACTTGTCTTCACAGGCAAACACGCGTTCGATCGTACGAAAGCGTTCCTTGAAGATCGCCGCGTCGAATAGTCGCTTTCTGCCCCGCTTGGAGTTGCCCCCTTTTCGCGGACACTATTCTGAGCGAAAGAAGGAGTCCAAATGCAAAAGTCAAAAGCGCCCTACTCGGCGCAGTTTCGCCAACAAATGGTGGATCTTGTTCACGCTGGGCGTAAGCCCCGAGAGCTGG
>JANMEO010000264.1:0-2718 GCA_031376995.1 Burkholderiales bacterium | reverse complement strand
TCCCCCTCCCCCTCCCCCTCAAATCGAAAACCATTACCACTTGGTTGGCATTTTTAGGCGGCAGCCTGGGTGCGCACCGGTTTTATCTCCACGGCAGCCAAGACGGGTGGGCCTGGCTGCACGGCGTACCCACAGCACTGGGATTGCTGGGATTGTGGCGCATGTCTCAGCTGGGTCAGGATGACCAGCTGGCATGGCTGCTGATCCCTTTGTTGGGCTTGATGCTCTCAGGCACGCAGTTGCTGGCCATTGTGTATGGTTTGATGCCCGATGAGCGCTGGGACGCGCACTTCAATCATGGCCGCCAAAGCCAGCCTTCTAAGGGGTTGAACGTGCTGGGGGTGGTGCTGGCGTTGATGATCGGGGCGGGAGTCTTGATGGCCACCTTGGCATTCGGCATGCTGCGATCTGCAGAGTATTCTTTGGCGCTCGGCCCCTACCCGCCACAGATCGCCCGTCACTCCCTGTGACGACCCAGCATCTTCAGTTCCAATGGGTATAGACCCAATACTGTTTACTTAGTTCATAAAACGCTAGAATCCCCGATTTTTTGGGGCATACATGGCTCGAACTAAGGGGCAGTTATCGACTGGGGCGCGGTTGACTGACTTTCTGACTGTTGGTTTTCTGGCGATGCGAATGTCCAGTAGAAGCAGTCAAGCAAGTTCTTAAAAAGAATGGCGCTCAAAGCCAACGAAGGCGAGGTTTGCCACGCGAAATCTTAGTGTACTTTGTCATGATGATGGTGCTTTACTACGCCACCGTTGCTTATGAAGATGTCATGCGCCTGGTGGTCGAGGGGTTGCGTGGCACCCTTGGCGATATCGAGCTAGACAACGCAACGGTGACGAAAGGGGCCATTTCTCAAGCACGTAAAGCAGTCGGAGAAGCCCCAATGCGTGAGCTTTATGAACAACAAGTCCGAAGTGCATGATTGATATGACCCGACTAAGCGCTTCGGTTGGAAAATAACCCTGGAAGTGTCGAACTCCGGTGCGCACGCCTCACTTCGGGCGCGCTGGCTGTAAGAGTGCGCCAGCGCATCGCACCGAACGACCGCCTCGCTCACACCTTCGCACGCCCAAGCTCACGACCCGCTTGGCCTTGATTCGCGAAGAGCCCAACGTTGTAGCTGAGCGGCCGACAAAGGCGCCGCCTACGTTGATGAAACACTCCAAAAGCGCCGCCGTTGTCGGTCCGCTCGAGCGCCGGGTTGGCTGTTGAAAGCAGGTTCAGGCCCCCAAACACAAACCAAACCTGAACTAGCTTAAGCTGCCCCTGCGTGAAAGCGAACACCCAATGCACGAGCGACTTTCAGAACTGTTGCAAAGCTTGGATTCCCGTTTTCACTGAGCGCCTTATAAAGACTTTCACGGCTGAGACCAGCATCGTTTGCAACCTGGGTCATTCCTTTAGCCCGAGCAATATCACCGAGCGCACGGGCGATACCAGCGGCATCATCAGGTGCTTCGACAAACCAAGCATCTAGATACGCAGCCATTTCCTCAGGCGTGCGAAGCTGCTCCGCCACATCGTAGGAAAAGGTTTTCGTCTTCGGATTTTTCTTTCCTGCTGCTTTAGCCATCTGATTACTCCTAGAGGTTCTTAGCTAGTGCGATAGCTGCCTTGATGTCACGTTGTTGACTTGATTTGTCGCCTCCAGCGAGAAGAACAACAAGTTCACCGTTCTTCTCGGTATAGTAGATTCGATATCCAGGGCCCACATCTATCTTCAGTTCCGGCGGTTGTCAAGCTAGTTGTCGCAAAAATAGTTAAGCTCAAGCTGCTTTTTTGAGCGGTTCTCCAATGTTGGGTTTGTCAGGATTGAGGTGGACGGCGTCCTGACGAGCCCAGTCACGAGTTTGTCCAGACCACCTGTTCGGATGGGCCTGGCGAGCCGCTTCATAGACCACGTCACGTGCCTGCAGAATCGATTGATCAAGCAGCTCGTGGCGTTGATCAGGGGTCACGAAGTTGATGGCGCTGTGGCGGTGTTCGTTGTTGTACCAATGGACCAACTCGGTCGCCCAGCGGCGCGCCTGCAGCAGGTCAGCGAAGGGCTTGACGGGCAGATCGGGACGGTATTTCAGTGTCCTGAACAAGGACTCGGAATAGGGGTTGTCATTGCTCACCGACGGACGGCTGCGAGAAGGCGAAACGCCCAGACGCTGCATGGTGGCCAGCATGGTCTCACCCTTCATGGGTGAGCCGTTATCTGAATGCACGGTCAGCCGCCCCGGCTCGATTCCTTGGCGTTGGCAGATGTCTTGCAATAGCGCGCCTGCCCGCTCTGCGCTCTCGCAGTCATACACCTGCCAGCCCACAATCTTGCGGCTGAACAGATCTACAAAGAGGTACAGGTAGAAGTGGATTCCACGCACCTCGGTAGGCAAGTACGTGATGTCCCAGCAGTAAATCTGATCCGGCGCAGTGGCCACCAGGGCGCGTGGCTTGCTGCGCTTTTTCGGCACACGCTCCAAGCGCCGGTGAGTGAGTTGACCCGCCTCGCGCAGCAACCGATATAGCGTCGATTCGCTGGCCACATACCGACCAAGATCGGCCAAGCGAGGCACGATCTGTAAGCAATGGGATGGACGCCCCCACCCGTAACGGCATCAATGTGCCAAAGTGGAGGCCAAGAATTAACAACTTGAACCTACCTTTAACCGAGAGAGGCGTCCACCATGAAGATTACGACAATTGGCATTGACCTGGCGA
>JANMEO010000232.1:0-5684 GCA_031376995.1 Burkholderiales bacterium | reverse complement strand
TCAAGTCTTGGCTAGGACAAAATCGCTGATTGAGGTTTTTCGGAACAGCCCCTGGATACAAGGCTTGGCTTAGCTGGGGTTCAGCGTCAGTTTCAGAACTTGTGTGCGTGCCCATACGGCCGCTTCTTCAGTCAAAAGGTGCATGGTTCGTGGATGCCGTCTGGCCCAGGCGCGGGTGAAATCGAGTCGCACCGATTGAGCGTCACTGATCAAACTCCAGGCGTTGGCTGAAACATCATGGCGTGCGTGGCACATGATGATGGCCAGTCGCAAGCAAATCACCTGGCGCAGGGTCTCATCATCCGCCAGCTCGGCTTCAACTTTTCGCAGTCCGCCACGCTGGGCCAGCAGCAGCAAGCCCAGATGCCGTTGCTGAGATTGTGAAAACCCGGGGGCGTCGACATGCCCCATCACATAGGCACTGTGGCGGTGGTGGTCATGGTGCGAAATCATCATGCCGATTTCATGGACGTTAGCTGCCCATTGCAACTCGCGGCGGGCCTCTGCCTGTGAGCTGCTCATCCGGGGGCCCACCAGTTTGTCGTAGAGCGTTGTTGCCTGGGCCACCACCCGCCGTGCCTGGGGCATTTCAACATTGAAGCGTTGCTGCAATTCGCGCACGGAGGCATCGCGCACATCATGCCCTTCTTGCGGTCGAGCGGCATGGACCAGCCGCTCACTCAGGTCAAAAATGACACCTTGGCGCAGTGCGCCCCGGGCTGGCTGTAATGTGCTGATGCCAAACTGGGTCGCCAGGGTGTACAAAATGCAAACGCCCGCTGCAATGACTGCTCGTCGATCATCTTTGAGGCCTGCAAACTTGAGCTTGTCAATGTGGCCTGCGGTCAGACATTTTTGAATCACCCACTGTAAGCTGGCGGGTGTGATGGTGCCGTCGGTTATACCCTCAGCTTGGAGGAGCTGCGATAAAGCCCCCACGGTGCCAGAGGACCCCAGCGCCTCACGCCAGTGAGTCGGCCCAAAGGGCACCAGGGCTTCTTCGAGCTCGGCGCCAGCTGCAATCTGCGCTTGCCTGAACGCGTTTTCAGTCAGCAGGCCATCTGCAAAATAGCGCATCGACAAACTCACGCTACCGATGCCAAAAGATTCGGCCCTCAATGGCGTGAATCGCCGCCCCAATATCATCTCTGTCGAGCGGCCACCGATGTCGATAACCAAGCGTGGGGCGCTTGAGGGTTGAAGCCTTGCCACGCCAGAAAAGATCAAACGGGCTTCTTCTCGACCAGAGATCACCTCAATTGGATACCCCAGTGTCGACTCTGCGCGCTCGAGAAAGGCGTTGCGGTTGCGCGCTTCTCGCAAGGTCTGCGTGGCCACGGCGCGAACCCTCAGCGGCGAAAAGCCGCTCAAACGCACCGCAAACCTTGCCAGGCAGCCCAAGCCCCGCTGGATGGCTTCTTCGCTAAGCAGCCGCTCAGGGTTCAAGCCCCCGCCTAAGCGCACCGTTTCTTTCAGGTAGTCAATGCGACGATACTGCCCAGCGTGAACTTGTGCAATTTCTAGGCGAAAGCTGTTGGATCCCATGTCAACAGCTGCCAGGGGATCATTGCTGCGGGGTGGTCCGGGCATTCGCAGTGCACTCATTTCATCGTCCTCGAAATTGCATTGATGGCTTGACACGACCGAGACTGAAAGTGCACAGGCCCCGCCGCTTGCGGATCAGTAGCGCTGTCGCAGGCTTTCTAAGCGCGCGCTACAGGGCGGGTGGGGTCGTTGCACCATTGACTCCAAGAGCCCGGATAAAGCAGGGCACCAGGCAGGCCGGCCACGGTCAACGCCAGTAGGTTGTGGCAAGCCGTGACACCCGAGCCACAATAGTGAATGGTTTGCTCAGGGGGGTGGCCCTGGAGAATGCTTGACCACTGTGCGCGGAGCACCGATGCAGGTTTGAAGAGCCCATCGGGGCCCAGGTTGTCTTTGAAAAAATGGTTTTTGGCGCCAGGGATATGCCCAGCCATGGCATCCAAGGGTTCGGTGTCGCCTCGATAGCGCTCTGGCGAGCGGGCATCAATCAATAAGTCTTGGCCCATTGTGGCCAACACCTCGTGGGCCTGCCGGATGCTGTGCCAGTCTGTTGCGGCGCTGGGGTAGGCTGCGCTTGAGGATATAGCGAGAACCTGCCCACTGCTCAGGGTCTGCCCCTGCGCACGCCAGGCGCTCCAACCACCGTCAAGCACGCTGACCTGGGTGTGGCCCAGTTGCTTGAGCAGCCACCAGGCACGAGCTGCAAAGGCGCCACCCTGGTCGTCATAAACAACCACTGGGGTGTTGGGGGCCACCCCCCACTGAGCCACCGTTTGCCGCCACGCTTTGAACTCGGGCAGGGGGTGTCGCCCGTTGTCCCTTGAGGCTCTACCCGAAAGATCTCGGTTGAGATGGGCATGGTGCGCACCAGGAAGATGGCTGGCCCTGTAGGCGGCCTCACCGGCCTCAGGGGCATTGAGTTCAAAACGGGTATCAAGCAGCACAAGGCGGGGCTGATCGCGGATCGCTTGGGCGAGCTGTGACACAGAAACGAGTGGGGGGGTCATTTTGATTCAGCAGTAGACCCGGACCTGGGGCCAGGGTTTCGGGGGCTGGTGGCATTGGGCAGGGCCTGCTTTAGCATCTTGCGATACCAGAGGTGAAAGTGCTGCATGCCATCTTCCATGGGGCTTTGGTAGGGGCCCGTTTCGTTGTCACCTCGATCCAGCAAAGCACGCCGCCCAGCGTCCATGCGCAGCGCAATTTCGTCGTCCTCAGCACAGGTCTCCCAGTAGGCTGCCTGCTGGGCTTGGACAAATTCGCGCTCAAACGCCTTGATTTCCTCAGGGTAATAAAACTCAACCACGTTGGTGGTTTTTTGGGGCCCCTTGGGGTGCAGCGTCGACACGACCAAAACATGTGGGTACCACTCAATCATGATGTTGGGGTAGTAGGTGAGCCAGATGGCCCCTTGAGTTGGCAGGCGTCCTGCACGGTACTTCAGCAATTCTTCATGCCATTTGCCGTAGGCCAAAGAACCCGCTTTGCTCAAGCCCTTGTGCAGCCCCACCGTTTGAACGCAGTGGTGGGCCCCAAACTCCCACTGCAGGTCATCACAGCTGACAAACTGGCCCAAGCCCGGGTGAAAGGGCCCCACATGGTAGTCCTCTAGGTAAACTTCAATGAACGTTTTCCAGTTGTATTCGCACTCGTGAATCTGTATGTTGTCTAGGACATAGCCTGAGAAATCCAGGTCTTTGCAAGGGCCCAAACTGGCCAAGTCGGTGGCCACGTTGCAGGCATTGCGCTCAAAAATCAAACCGTTCCAGGTTTGAATGTCGTAGTTTTTAAGGTGCAGGCAGGGGTCGTGGTCAAAGTGGGGGGCGCCTATCAGCTGGCCTTGCAAGTCGTAGGTCCAGCGGTGAAGGGGGCACACGATGTGGTTGCGTGTGTGACCTCGGCCCTGCAACATGACGGCCTGCCGGTGGCGGCAAACGTTAGAAATCAGCTTCACGCCTTGCGGCGTGCGTACGAGCGCACGGCCTTGTGCTTCGTGGGCCAGTGCATGAAAGTCACCCACCTCTGGCACGGACAGCTCGTGCGCCAGGTAGCGTGGGCCGTGTTGGAAAATAAGGTCAATCTCGCGTTGGAAAACATCAGCGCCAAAATAGCTGGTGACGGGTAGCTGGGCGCCTTCTTTTTTAGCGACTGGATTTTCGAGGTGAATGTCCAGATCAATCAGCTCAGACATGATCCTCAGGGTCTCCTAACAGCAATGTCGTCTCACCGCCCTTGCAACCAAGAACCCTACGCGGCGTTGGCTGGCGTCTTGAACTGTGGGTGTTTTCCCCTGGCGTCACAAGAGGGTGGCTGTGCTCGTGGCCGCCTTGAAAGCCTTGGCAACATCAGCATGTTGTAAGGTGGCTTGCGGGGAGCTGGATTGTACCTGGGCCTTGGCGAGCTGCAAAATTTTTGGCTTGACCCAACCAAGGGTTTCGAGGCGCTTTCGCGCGCATCGCTGCACTGAGCGTGCTTTAAAACTTCAGCTCTCCCTGGGAGCTCAAGCTTGGCACCGAGTTTGCGGGCCAGGTATCGAATCTTTACCTTTGACGACACAGCATCTTCAGTTCTGAGGTGTATATTCTTCGCCAGCCAGGGGCAAATCTTGCGCTGATTGAAACTCAGCCTAATCGCAAGGTCTTCAGGGGCAGCCCCTAAACTGAAGTGCAACACTTTCAACAAAGACAAGGCACAGCAGACATGGGACAGGAGTATTCAAGCTTGAGCCTATACCCATCGGAACTGAAGATGCCGAGTCGCTGGCCCGTTTGGGAAACGGGTCTGCGGCGTTGCAAATCCTCGCCCTATCAACGGACAGGGCTGCGGTACGCCTTGCACCCCCATTCCCTAAACGACCGATCAACTTAGCATTGTCAGTTCCCATGGGTATAGAAGAGAGCATTCAGTTGGGTTTGCCAAAGACTGAAGGACTGAGCTGCCGTGCAATGGCCATGGCACCCTCTTTGTCAGCATCCCCTGAAGGCCTTTGGCATGATGCTTTTTATCGGCTGGTGCCTGTGGCTGATCCAGCCCTGTTGGCGCAGTCGCTGCGTGTTTGGGCGCATGGCCTCACAGGCTGTCTTTGGGTCGCGCCGGAAGGAATCAATGGCGCTTTGGCGGGGTCGGAGTCGGCGCTGGCTGCATTTCAAAAGCAGCTTTTGACCGATGTCTGCTGGGGGGCTTCGTGGGCTGGCATGTTATTCAAGCGCAGTGCTTGTCGCACGGCGCCTTTTCAACGCCTCAAGGTCATGTGCCACGATGTTTTGTTGCCTTTGGAGTGGCCAGCGGCCATGCCGACGAAGGCGATGTCGCCGGTTTCAGAGTCGTATTCGACGTCGGCACTGAGCTTGCTGCCCGATGCCTGGCGTGAGTTGATGCAGCACGACGATGTGGTGTTGCTCGACAACCGCAACAGCTTTGAGTACCGGCTGGGCCGATTCAAGGGCGCTGTAGACCCTCAAGTGCAACACTTTCGAGATTTTCCTCGCTATGTGCAAGACCGGATGCCCGTTTGGCAAGCACAGCGAAAGCGGGTGGCCATGTATTGCACAGGTGGCATTCGCTGCGACAAGACCAGCGCATGGCTACAGGCCCAGGGCTTGAGGGTGTATACCTTGGAAGGTGGGGTGTTAAACTATTTTGAGCAAATGCCTGATGCCGCACGAGAGTGGGAGGGTGAGTGCTTTGTCTTCGATAACCGAATTGCTTTGGACACTCGGTTGCAAGAGACCGTCACTGAGGCTGAGCAGGTCTACAACACGCCTCAGGACAACTGGCGTTTGGCCCGAGCGCGGCGCTTGGATAAACAAACTTGATTGGATTTTCGGTTTAGGGTGTTTGGCTCAGGCGGGCAGTTCAGCCCAGGCAGGCCAGCCCAGTCAGCAAAATACGGCGCGGTTCAAAAAGTGCTGTTTTCAGGTAACACAGGCCGTCACGCTCCCATACCGTGGTTGAAGCGTGAGGACTGCCAGGAAGTCATCCTGAACAGTCCTCAATCTGTGACCCAGATTTGAACCACGCCGTTTGGTCTTGCTGTCGATACGGGCCTGAAGTGCTGCGCGCAGCAGGGGGGTGTGAATGTTGGGGGGGGGGGGGGGGGGGGCGGGCATGTGAAAAAAAAAATTTAATTAAAAGGGGGG
>JANMEO010000218.1:0-7816 GCA_031376995.1 Burkholderiales bacterium | reverse complement strand
AGCGCCCAAACAGCGGCACTTGACAGGTGCGTTGGCTTCTGTGCTGTGGGGCGTGGTGGGCATGCTGATTGGGGTGGTCATTGCCGCTCAGATGGCATGGCCCGAACTCAATATGGGCATTCCATGGTTGAGCTTTGGCCGATTGCGCCCTTTGCATACCAATGCGGTGGTTTTTGCCTTTGGGGGTTGTGCCCTGATGGCCTCTAGCTTTTATGTCGTTCAACGCACCTGTCAAGTGCCGCTGTTTGGGCGCTGGTTGGCTTCGTTCACTTTTTGGGGCTGGCAGTTGGTGATTGTGTTGGCTGCGATCACGCTGCCTTTGGGTTACACCTCGGGCAAAGAATATGCCGAGCTTGAGTGGCCCATTGATATTTTGATTGCGCTGGTGTGGGTGGCCTACGCCATCGTTTTTTTTGGCACGTTGGGTGTGCGCAAAGTGCGCCATATCTACGTTGCCAACTGGTTTTTTGGGGCTTTTATTTTGACGGTGGCCATGCTGCACATTGTCAACAGCGCTGCTTTGCCCGTGAGCCTCACCAAGAGCTATTCGGCTTATGCGGGTGTGCAAGACGCCATGGTTCAGTGGTGGTATGGGCACAATGCGGTCGGTTTTTTCTTGACCGCAGGTTTTCTGGGGATGATGTATTACTTCATTCCCAAACAAGCTGAGCGGCCCGTGTACTCCTACCGCTTGTCGATTGTTCACTTCTGGGCCTTGATTTTTACCTACATGTGGGCAGGGCCCCACCACTTGCATTACACCGCCTTGCCTGACTGGGCACAAAGTATCGGCATGGTGTTTTCGTTGGTGTTGTTGGCGCCCAGCTGGGGCGGCATGATCAATGGGGTCATGACCTTGTCGGGTGCTTGGCACAAGTTGCGCGACGACCCCATCCTCAAGTTCTTGATCGTGTCGTTGTCGTTTTATGGCATGAGCACTTTTGAGGGGCCAATGATGTCCATCAAGACGGTCAATGCACTGAGCCACTATACCGACTGGACCATTGGACACGTTCATTCTGGCGCCTTGGGCTGGGTGGGCCTGGTGTCGATGGGCACACTTTATTACCTCATACCCCGCATGTTTGGGCAAAAGAAAATGCACAGCGTTCGGGCCATTGACTTGCACTTTTGGGTGGCCACCGTGGGCATCGTGCTCTACATCGCGGCCATGTGGATTGCGGGTGTCATGCAGGGCTTGATGTGGCGATCTGTCAACGCGGATGGTACGTTGGTCTATAGCTTTGTTGAAAGTGTCAAGGCCTCGTTTCCTTTTTACGTGATTCGGTTATTTGGTGGGGTTTTGTATTTTGTCGGCATGTTGGTCATGGCCTGGAATGTGGTTCAAACGATGCGCCAGGGCTCAGACCCTGTGGCGTCGGCTGAGCCCGCGGCACTCAAGGTTGCCCCAGCATGAACCCTTTGGAGAATCCTGTGACGCAGCCTAAACCCACCTCCACTGGCTTTTCTCACGAGACCATTGAGACTCACAGCGTCTTGATGATTGCGTTGATTTTGTTGGTGGTGGCCGTGGGCGGCTTGGTTGAAATTGTCCCCCTTTACTTTCAAAGAAGCACCACGCAGGCGGTGCCGGGGTTGATGCCCTATACCGCTTTACAGCTGGCGGGGCGCGACATCTACGTGCGTGAGGGGTGCCACAACTGCCATTCGCAAATGATCCGACCTTTTCGTGCGGAGACTTTGCGCTATGGCCACTATTCGGTGGCCGGAGAGTTTGTTTACGACCGCCCTTTTCAGTGGGGCAGCAAGCGCACGGGGCCTGATCTTCACCGCTTGGGCGGTAAATACAGCAATGATTGGCACCGGCTTCACCTGTTGAACCCTCGCGACCTGGTGCCTGAGTCCAACATGCCGGCTTACCCCTGGTTAGACAAAAACACCATTGACCCCAGTGAAATGTCCACCAAGCTCAAGACCTTGCGTCGGCTGGGGGTGCCTTACACCGACGCAGATATTGAGGGGGCGGCACAAGCGGTCAATGGCCAAACTGAGATGGATGCCTTGATTGCGTACTTGCAAGTCTTGGGTATTCATATCAAGTGAAAGAGGGCACCCATGAGCGTGAATGAACTCCGAAGCCTCATGACCTTGCTGTCTTTTGTTTCTTTTGTGGGCATCCTGATCTGGGTGTTTGCCCCGCGACGAAAGGCGTACTTTGATGAATCTGCCGCCCACGCATTAGACGACGAGGGGTCGTCACGGGTGCAGCCCAATAACGTCGTGAATTCGAGCGAGGTTGTTCGCCAGGAGCAGTTTGATGAGTGACTTTTTTTCCAGCGGCTGGTCGGTGTTTATCCTGGCACTGACCGTGGGCGGCTTGTTGGGGTGTTTGTGGCTGTTGATGGTCAGCAGCCGCCGCACTGTCATGGCTGAGGACAACAGCACAGGCCATACCTGGGACACTGATTTGCGTGAACTGAACAATCCGTTGCCCCTTTGGTGGATGATTTTGTTCGTGGCGACAGTCGTTTTTGGCGGTGTTTACTTGGTCTTGTATCCTGGGCTCGGTCAGTGGGGTGGACAACTGGGGTGGACCAGCAGCAGTCAATACCAAAGAGAGCAAGACGAAGCGGGCAAGGTGCTGACGCAGGCCTATGCAGCGTTTGCGAAGGCGTCTGCGGCAGACTTGGCCCAACAGCCGACGGCCATGGCCATTGGTGAGCGTCTTTTTATCAATCATTGTGCCGGCTGCCATGGTTCTGATGCTCGGGGCAGCAAAAGCTTTCCTGATTTGACTGATACGGATTGGCTCTATGGTGGCAGCCCCGAAACCATTCAGGAAACCATCACGTTAGGGCGCCGAGGTCAAATGCCTGCGATGGCGGCAGCGGTTGGCTCAGCCGAGGACATTCGTAACCTTGCCAACCATGTGTTGAGTCTGTCAGGCAGCGCTCACAATGAAATTGCGGCGCACCGTGGGCGAGAAAAGTTTGCGGCTTGTACGGGATGCCACGGCACTGAAGGTCGGGGCAATCAGGCGTTGGGGGCGCCCAATCTCACCGACAAAATCTGGCTTCACGGCTGGGGTGAAGACGCCATCATTGCCATGATCAACAAGGGCAAAGTCAACGAGATGCCGGGTCAAGCGGGTCGCCTGAGTCCAGCGCAAATTCATGTCTTGTCAGCTTATGTCTGGAGCTTGTCGCAAGCCGGGCACATCACACCATGACTTCCTGCAACTTTTTGAACACTTGCTATGAAGGCTGAGCCTTCGGGTACGGTTACCGACCCCCAAGGGTCGGCTCAAGTCGTTTCCATGTATGTGAGCGAGCGCAAAATTTATGCGCGCTCGGTCACGGGATGGTTTGCCAGTTGGCGCTGGGCTTTGGTTTGGCTAACGCAATTGCTTTTCTATGGGTTGCCTTGGCTTTCTTGGAATGGCCGACAAGCTGTATTGTTTGATTTGCTCGAGCGTCGGTTCTACATCGGTGGGTGGGTGTTTTTGCCACAAGACTTTGTCTACCTTACCGGATTGCTCATTGTCAGTGCTCTGAGTCTGTTCTTGTTTACTGCCGTGGCGGGTCGCTTGTGGTGTGGCTATGCCTGCCCGCAAACCGTCTACACCGAAATCTTCACTTGGCTGGAGCGCTACATTGAAGGCGACCGCATCCAGCGTATGAAACTCGATGCGTCCCCTTGGACCTTTGAAAAGTTTTCTCGCCACACCTTCAAGCAAGTGGCCTGGCTGACCTTTTCTTTATGGACAGGTTTCACCTTTGTCGGGTATTTCACGCCCATTCAATGGCTGATGTTTGAAACTTTGCAGCTTTCCCTGGGTGCTTGGGAAGGCTTTTGGATTTTGTTTTATGGCTTTGCGACCTACGGCAATGCGGGCTATTTGCGCGAGCAGGTTTGCAAATACATGTGCCCTTATGCGCGCTTTCAAAGCGCCATGTTCGATAAAGATACGCTCATCATCAGCTATGACACTGAAAGGGGTGAACCCCGGGGCTCAAGGCCACGCAGCGCTGACCCTAAAGCCTTGGGCAAGGGGTCTTGTGTCGATTGTGGTTTGTGTGTCCAGGTTTGCCCAACCGGCATTGATATCCGCAAGGGGCTGCAGTATGAGTGCATAGGCTGTGCGGCTTGTATTGATGTGTGTGACGGGGTGATGGCGAAAATGAGCTATCCCCCAGGGTTGATTCGCTACGACACCCAAAATGGTTTGGCGATGGGCCTCAGCCGTGGCGAGCGCTGGAAGCGTGTTCTTAGGCCGCGTGTGCTGGCCTATGGGGCGGTGTTGTTGATCATTGCCAGTGGCTTATTCATCAGCCTGGCAACGCGCCCCTCCTTTCGTGTTGACGTTGTGCGTGATCGAGGCAACTTGGCGCGCATGGCGCAAGAGGGGTACATTGAAAATGTCTATCGTTTGCAAATTCAGAATGCCTCTGAAGCCCCTGAGCGCTATCGCATTGAGGTTGACGGCGTGCCTGGCCTGAAGGTGGTCTCGCGTCCTGAAGTTTCGGTGGGCGCTACACAAGCCCGGTGGGTCGCGGTGAGTGTGCAAATACCACCGCAACAAGCGTCGTTGGTGGGCTTTGGCGCACACCCAATCACTTTTCGTATCGCGCGTTTACAAACATCAAGTGCTGAAGACGCCGTCAATGAAAAATCAACTTTTCTGGTGCCGCGCTAGTCTTTGACGCACCGCCATGGTCTTGAATCACGCCCCCATGAACGAATCCCGCATGACAACTTCCGAAACCTCGCTGGCGCCAGTGCCATGGTGGCGAGTCTCCATGGTTTGGCTCGTGATCAGTGGCCCGGTGCTTGTCGTGCTGGCCTCGTTGGCCAGTGCGGTGTTGGCGTGGCATGCGATTGATCCTTTGGTGATGCGCGCCGATGTGCAAGCCACTCAAGCGGCACAAACTGACCCCAAATCAAACCTGGCCCCTGCCCTGCGAGGGCGCAATCACGCGGCTACACCCGCCTCACAATAAAATGCAATAGGGCGTTGCAGGCTGACAAGCTCAGTCAGAACAGTTGTTGACCCGTTGAGTCAGACCGGTCGGGTTCAAAATATGAATTCGGCGTTGATCGACTTCGAGCAAGCCGTCATCCTGAAACCTTGAAAAAGTGCGGCTAACGGTTTCGAGCTTCAGTCCGAGATAGCTGCCAATTTCTTCCCGGGTCATGCGCAAAATCAACGATGAAGATGAAAAACCACGGGTTTTGAGGCGCTGGCTTAGGTTGAGCAAAAATGCAGCCAAGCGTTGTTCTGCACGCATGCTGCCCAACAAAAGCATGACACCCTGGTCACGCACAATCTCACGACTCATGATCTTGTGAAACTGGTGCTGCAAAGCGCTAAAGTCGCGTGACAGGGCCTCGAGCTGGCTGTACGCAATGACGCAAACTTGCGAATCTTCTAGGGCAATCGCATCACATGAGTGCTTGTCGTGGCTGATGCCATCAAGACCGAGCAATTCGCCTGCCATCTGAAACCCTGTGACTTGATCACGGCCATCTTCTGAAGACAGACAAGTTTTAAAAAATCCAGAGCGCACCGCAAACAGCGCATCAAAAGGGTCTCCAGTGCGAAACAAGGTCTGGCCTTTGGGGATGGATCTTCGAGCCGACACGAGGGTGTCAAGCCGCTCCAAGTCAGGGTTCGAAAGCCCGACGGGGAGGCACAATTCACGCAGGTTGCAACCAGAGCATGCGGCCTTCAATGTTGAGGGGTGAATGGGGGTGACAGAGTGTTGCATCGGTGAATTATGCGGCCCTTGCGGGCTGTGTTGATCCAAGGGGGTTGTTCGACAAAGCTTGGTGTAGTCAACTTGTATTGACCCAAGTCAATACAAGTTGGCACCGATCCAGGCAAAGTCATGTCTCATGCAGGCCCTCAAGGGGGCGGCGGGATCGCTGGGGTTGCGGTCGCCGGTCTTGCCGATGTGTTTGGGGGGCAGCGTGAGCTTCATCATGAGAAAACCTGTGTTCGTTGTTAAAAAATCATGTGAGATGCCATCACCCTTTGTGACTCTATGAGTACAGCGTTGCTCATGGCAGCCGCCATCATGGGCCTCTTTGGCAGCCTCCACTGCGCTGGCATGTGTGCCTCAGCCTGCACTTCAGTGGTCAGTCGTTGGGGGGGGCGGCGATTGTGGCTGCCCCACATGGCACTGCAAGCTGGACGAGCCCTGGGTTACACCTTAGGCGGCGCACTGGCCGCTGGCAGCATGGCTTGGTTCAAACTCTGGAGTGACCAGGTGTCGGCTTTGCGGCCGCTTTGGGTGATGTTGCAAGCGGTGGTTTTGGCCTTGGGCTTGTGGTTGTTGATTCGGGGGCAGGGGCCTCGTTGGCCCATCCAGGCCAATCCCGTATGGCAGGCTATCCAGGGGCCTGCGCCAGCCATGAATCGTCCAACCCGCTGGGGGCACTTGTTAGCGCTGGGCGGCATCTGGGTAGCCTGGCCCTGCGGCCTGTTGCAGGCTGCTTTGATGTTGGCTGCGTTGGCGGGGTCATCGGCCCAGGGTGCCCTCGTGATGCTCAGCTTTGCGCTGAGCTCAGCACTTGGATTGTCGTGGGGGGTGGTGATTTTGCGGGCACTGGGCTCACCCCGAACGACTCAACGCATCCAAGGCGCGCTGCTGCGGCTGTGCGGTCTGATGTTGGTTTTGACTTCGGGATGGGCTTTGGTGGGCCATGTTCAGCAAGCTTCTGGGTTTTGCGCAACGGCGGTTTGATTCGGCTGAGGTGGGTTGGGGCCCGGTGCGATTCAAAGTGAGTGCGCCGGTAAAAACCGGCAAGGAGCAGACGGGTGAAAGTCCCAAACAATAAAGAAGTAGCGATTCATATTGTTCCCGAGGCATGCGCGACGTATCGTGAGGTGCGGCGTGTAGCGTTGACAGGGGTACACATAGGCCAGCCATTGAGCCGCGATAGGAATCTAATCCCGCAAGCTCTGAAAATTGTCGTTGATTCGGGAGAATAGCGAGGGTCGAATCTTGGGGATGGTTACTTTGAAAAAGTCCTGGATTGAGTCCTTGAACTGGCTCGCAGACTTGAAAAATACGTTGTTGCGCGCATACTCGTTCATCGCTTTCCACAGCCGCTCTATCGGGTTTAAATTTGGGCTGTGTGGGGGAAGTCGCGCATCTCAATGCCTCGCGAAATCGCACCAGCTTTAAGCGCTGGACTGGTGTGATACCTGGATTGACCCAACACCCCATGAATCTTTGGGGCCTGTGGATAGGCCGCTTTAAGCGCATCGAAAAACGCCAGTACAGCTGGCGCCTGACGGTCTCAGCACACTCGCTCAACACGTTCATGCTCTTGAGTTCAATGGCGCCAACCCCATTGACTCGAGTTCGTGATGCTGTTTGCTCTACGGGCCTAGCAACACCCTCTTGGATCCAGCCCCAACTCGGTTCGGCGGCCATCGCCGGATGCGCTGCATCCATAAAAAGAAGCGGCTCCTCATCCCCGAGGGCGACAGTTGCGTATAAACCATTGATTTAAAAAGAGAAAAACGTGCCACCACACGCGCTCAAAATTTGAGCATCTCTAATGAACTATCAAGTTGCGAGCGTGAACTGTCGAACTCGGGTTCATCGGGCGTTGCATATTCAAGCTCCAGGCGTGCTCCGACGAATTCTTCTTGCTTTTGTGTGCCAGCTTCGGAGGGAACGAGCTTGGGCGCTTCGCACCTATAGCAGGGCGTAGGCAGCAAGTTCGCTCGAGTTCGACACCAAATGACACAAGTCCTTGATTTGCTTGAGGTGGCAGTTTGAAATTGGCACTACAGCAAGGTCATTTGAGGGTCGTAGGTGGGTTTGGAGACGTTGAGTGAGGC
>JANMEO010000213.1:0-13504 GCA_031376995.1 Burkholderiales bacterium | reverse complement strand
GCGGCATTGGCAGCCGCTGAAGCTGCTGATGCGGCTTCACCCATGGCGGTGGCAGCGTTGGTCATGGTTGTGGCTGCAGCATCAGTGGCTGTGGCAGTTGCCTTGGCTGCAGAGGCTGCTTCGGTGGTTGCGGTAGCGGCCGTAGCAGCTAGAGTCGCGGCCGATGTGGCGCTTTCGACAGCGGCTGTAGGTGCTGTAGGTGCTGTAGGTGCAGCATTCTCTGCCGTAGGAGCCTTGCCACAAGCGCTCAGAGCAGCGGCGGCAACCAGTGTTGCCAAAACGAGCGACGTTTTCATACTATTCCTCTAAAAATGGGCTGGGACACCGGTACAACACAAAAAAATGGACCGGTCTTGTTTGTTTCTCGGCACGCAGCTCAGGATGATCTGAGCATTCCCGGGACTGGAACGACATTGTATGCATAACACTGGGTTATCCCCTAGAGGCCTAAGGTCGTCGCGGGGAAGGCTGACTGGGATCGTTGCAAAATCGCAACGAGACTGTCTTGGGCCTGAGCCACGTCAATGAGAGCCAGTGAAATGCCGCCTCTGAAACTCTGGCGCTCAACCAGGCGCAGCACCAACTTGCCAGGAATCAACAGCTGAGTTGGGAGCTGCGTCAGATCGGCCTCGTTGGCAGCTTGGCAGTGCACGATGTGTGACCAAGGCTTGCGCCAGGTGATCCATCGGGCGTGGTGTCGCGGAAAGGCTTCAAAATGGCCCGCAAGCAGGGTTAACTTGCGTTGCGGAGCAGCCCAGCCGCTCAGGGCAGCAATCACTTCAGGCTGGCTCAAAGGCCAGTCGGCAAAGTCGAGGTCGCTGAAAATGATCTCTCGACACGACAGGGTTTGCCGTGACGAAAAAATCGATCGCAAAGCTTCTTGAAATGCGTTGCGTGTGGTGATCGGGGTGTATGAGGGGGTGCTCATGACGGGCGATTTTGCCTCAATACAGGCCCCTACAATGCAAGTCCTTCGCCCAGAGCCTGCCCATCCCTTGTGAGCTGATTGTCCCTATGACCCAACTTGCCCCTTCCTTTGAACCCGCTGCCATCGAAGCCCATTGGGGGCCCTTATGGGAAGCAAGTGGGGTTTATGAGCCTGCGATAGACCCTGCCAAGCCTTCGTTTGCCATTCAATTGCCGCCGCCTAACGTGACAGGCACGCTGCACATGGGGCACGCCTTCAACCAGACCATCATGGATTCTTTGACGCGCTATCACCGCATGTGTGGCGCCAACACGTTGTGGGTGCCTGGCACCGACCATGCGGGTATTGCCACTCAGATTGTGGTTGAGCGGCAGTTGCAGGCTGAGGGTTTAAGTCGGCATGACTTGGGCCGCAAAAACTTCGTCGCTCGCGTGTGGGATTGGAAAGCCGAGTCGGGCTCGACCATTACTCGACAAATGCGGCGCATGGGCGACTCGGTGAGCTGGTCTCACGAATATTTCACCATGGACGAAGAGCGTTCAAGTGTGGTCACCGAAACTTTTGTTCGGTTGTTTGAAGAGGGTCTGATCTACCGCGGTCAACGCCTGGTCAACTGGGACCCAGTGTTGAAGTCTGCAGTTTCTGATCTGGAAGTGGAGAGCGAAGAAGAAGACGGTTCAATGTGGCACATTCGCTATCCATTCGAGGACGGCAGCGGCTCGTTGGTTGTGGCCACCACCCGCCCTGAGACGTTGTTGGGTGACGTTGCTGTAATGGTTCATCCGGAGGATGAGCGCTACCAAGCCTGGGTCGGTCGTCAAGTGCGCTTGCCTCTTTGCGACCGCCTCATTCCCGTGATTGCTGACAGCCAGGTCGATCGAACGTTCGGCACCGGGGTGGTCAAGGTCACGCCGGCGCATGATGCCAACGACTATGCCGTGGGCCAGCGTCATGGCCTGCCCATTATTGCTGTCTTGACGCTGGATGCCAAAATCAATGACAACGCCCCACTGGCGTATCGCGGCTTAGACCGCTTCGTTGCACGCAAGCGCGTAGTGGCTGATTTGCAAGATCAAGGCTTTTTGGTCGAAGTCAAAAAGCACAGACTCATGGTGCCAAGGTGCGCGCGCACCGGCCAAGTGATAGAGCCCATGCTCACCGATCAATGGTTCGTGGCTACCACCAAGCCGGGTGCTGATGGCCGCAGCATCGCACAAAAAGCCATCGATGTGGTGGCCCAAGGGCAGGTCACTTTTTTCCCAGAGCAATGGGTGAATACTTACAACCAATGGATGTCCAACATCCAAGACTGGTGCATTTCACGCCAGCTCTGGTGGGGCCATCAAATTCCGGCTTGGTACGGCACAAAGGGTGAACTGTTTGTGGCGCGCACTGAGCAAGAGGCTCAAATACAGGCGGCCAAGGCTGGCTATAGCGGCCCGCTCAAGCGCGACGAAGACGTGCTCGATACGTGGTATTCGTCGGCGTTGGTGCCGTTTTCAAGCCTGGGTTGGCCGCGCAAAACCCCTGAGTTAGATTTGTTTTTGCCCTCTACCGTGTTGGTCACGGGCTTTGACATCATCTTTTTTTGGGTGGCTCGCATGATCATGATGAGCACCCACTTCACCGGTAAAGTGCCTTTTCGCCATGTTTACATTCATGGCCTGGTGCGTGATGCACAGGGCAAAAAAATGGCCAAGTCTGAGGGCAACGTCTTAGACCCAGTTGACCTCATCGATGGCATCGATTTGCCCAGTTTGCTCGACAAACGCTCTAAAGGTTTGCGTAAGCCCGAGACGGCCCCCCGAGTGCGCAAAGAGACCGAGAAGGAGTTTGCGCAGGGCATTCCGGCGTTTGGCGCAGACGCTTTGCGCTTGACTTTCGCGTCTTTGGCCAGTCTAGGTCGAAACATCAATTTTGACGCCAAGCGCTGCGAGGGGTATCGCAATTTTTGCAACAAACTTTGGAACGCGACCAAGTTTGTTCTGATGAACTGTGAGGGCCATGATTGCGGGGCCCAAGTCGATAGGCACAACTTGCGCCTGAGCCCAGCTGATCGCTGGGTGGTCAGTGCGCTGCAGCAGGTTGAGTCAGCGGTGGCCAAGGGCTTTGCTGAGTATCGTTTGGACAATGTGGCGCAGGTGCTTTACCAATTTGTTTGGGATGAATACTGCGACTGGTATATCGAAATTGCCAAAGTGCAGCTGCAGCAACCTGATGCCTTGGTTCAGCAGGCCACGCGCTATTCGCTGATTCGTGTGCTGGAGGTGGTGTTGCGGTTGTTGCACCCGATCACACCGTTTATCACGGCTGAGCTGTGGGAGCGTGTTGCACCACTGGCTGGAAAAAAACAGCTCGGGGCAGCTGACAGCCTGGTGTTGGCGCCCTACCCAAGGGCTCAGCCTGAGCGCATCGATCCTGATGCGCAAGCGTGGATGTCTAAATTCAAAGCCTTGGTGGGTGCTTGCCGACAGCTTCGGGGAGAAATGGGCCTCTCGCCCAGCAAGCGCGTACCCCTGTTGACGTTCGGTGGCGCCGAGTTTGTCTTGCCTTGCGTCACGATGCTCACAGCACTGTGCAAACTTTCTGAGGTTCAGGTGCTTCAAAGCGAGGGCAGCTTCAGTCAAGCGGCTGCACAGTCTGCAGTGGCTGTTCAGGGAGGCACTCGTATGGCCTTGCGCGTCGAGATTGATGTGGCGGCTGAGAAAGAGCGCCTGTCGAAAGAAATTCAGCGTCTTGAAGCTGAAATTTCCAAAGCTGGTGCTAAGTTGGCCAATGAGGGCTTCATGGCAAGAGCCCCATTGAACGTGGTGGCTCAAGAAAAACAACGCATCACCGACTTTGGTGCTGACCGCGATCGTTTGCTTTCTCAGCTTTGCCAGCTGGCTCAGCTAGGTTGATCGGCCAATCGTTGACTCTTGTCCGCTTCAAACTTGAAGAGGCTTGGCTGCCTTGGGGCCCATTCTTTGGCAAGTACGCGGCAGATGGTGCCTCGTGGGGTGGCTTCTAGCCACTCCACGCTGGCCCCCAGTTGCTTGGCTCGCTTGCGGATGCCTCCCAGGCCCAAGCCATGAGACCAGTTTTGGGGGTTGCGGCCTGAGCCGTTGTCACTGACCTGCAGCAGCATTTGTTGCTGGAACAAACGAAAGTGGACTTGTGCTTTGCGCGCGCCGGCGTGGGCGATGACGTTGTTGATCAGCTCGCGCATGATGCGGGTGAGTGCAGACCATTGCACTACGCTGAGCTGCGTGTCGGTATCAAACTCGCATCGCCAGTCGAGTTCGATATGGACTGCGCTGAGACGTTGACTCAGGTCTGATTTCCATTCGGCAGCGGCGTGCGACAAGCGATGGTTGGTCGCTGCAAGCCCTCGCGTCAAGGTCTTCAGGTCTTGCAGTGTATGGCGTGCATACTCTTCAATCTCTGGCGTGGGGGCGGTGTACATCAAGGTCAGTAGGCGCGCGCCGATGTCATCGTGCAGGTCTTGGGCCAGCCTCGAGCGCTCTTCACTTCGCCCGCGCTCTACAGCCTTGTCGTAAGCCACAGCCCGAGCCAACTGCTCAATGATTCGATCGGTGAGTCGGACATCATCTAAAGTGAATAAGCGCCGCCCACGATGCGCGAAACGCAACAACATAGACTGCTGCACTGGCTCTGGGTCTTGGGTGGCCGACAGTACAGGGATAGGCAGCAACAAAGTAGAGCCATCTGCTATGACATGAGTGCCCTCGACAGTTTTCTGAATAATTTTCAACTCTAGTGGCTCAAACAGCTCTTGCAGCAATCGAGACAACAAACGTGGGGTGCGCTCGGGGTGCTCTTCGACCTCTCGCGCCACTCGGTACAAACGCTCAAACATGCGCTCAGCGCTGGGCAGGCTGCTGTCTAGTAGCTGATTGACCAGCCATTGTCGCGAGCCCACATAGACTCCGATCGAAACAAACAGTGATAAAGCAAATGACGCAAATTGACCCAGTGAAAAAAGTGACACAAACAATAAATTCACTGACATGGCGATGGTGCTCACAGTGGTTAGCAGTGCAAACTCTCGAATCACATGTTGAGATCGCGATAAAAAAGGCACCAGCAGCAACAGTGAAGCTAAAAACACATACCAGGTTGTGACGCCTTTGCTAGACATTCCATACTGCAGCTCTGGCACTGCCGTGCTGGTGGCGATAGCCAGGCTGAGCAAAATCCAGGTGCCCAAAGCAATGGTGATGAAACGTCGAAGTACGATGACGAAGGGATGTGGCTCGGCGCGGTAAGACAGGCTTAAAACCCATAGGCTCACCATGATGATCAAAGCCCATGAAATTTGCGACCACCACCAGACGTGGTTCAGCCACTTCAGTTGCACACCAGCCCACAACATCGCCACACTGCCCCATGTCAGACCCGCCACCCACGAGCCTCGGGGCAATCGATTGGGGTAGATACAAACTGCATGAACGATGGCTGCGGCACTGACCAAGTCAAACATCAGGCGCACAGAGAAGTCATTCTCAGCCAGCCAGCTTGGCAGGCTGAGCCGCAAGACAGACTCTAAGACGATGAAGGCCAAATTGCCAGCCTGCGACAGGGCCATCAAGGCGTACAAAGCATTGAGCCCGTTGAATTTGGCCAACATCACAGCCAGGGCCACCACATATAAGCCTAATGCCAACGGGCTTAGCAGCCAATACACGGCGGGCAGACCGCTCCACCCCAACGCGCCCGTAGAAACTTGAACCAAGTCACCGCTACTGAATAGCACGCCCAGCTGGGTGTGGTCTGCTAGCTTGGCCAATTGCGCATGCAGTGCCAAATGTTGTTCACGCTCCGAGTCACGCACCAACCAACGGGACGACCTTTGAAGCGCTTGTGCGTCAGGAACCACCAGCTCCAGAGAGGGTTGGGCTGCGGTGAAGGCGATGACGGCTTGTCCCACGTGGTCTTTGAGCCCCATGTGAGAGGTTGATACAAGCTCAAGCTGATTGCCCAAACTGCGCGTCCATTGGGCCTCAATCTGTAATTCGTTGGACAGGTTTTGGGTCAGGGCCATCCAAGCCAGCAGCCCCATCAATGCGCCAGCTACAAGTGCTCGCCAGCGCCAGCCTGGCCACAAGGCCGAGGCTTTGAGCCGCTTTAGTGTGTTGCAGGTGCTGGTTTCGTAGAAAGACATGAAGCTTCGTGTTGCAGACAAGTCACGGTGCCTCTCGTGCTCAGCCTAAGTGGTGATGCCTGGCGCTTGTGAGGCACAGGGCCCTCAGCGGTCTTAGACCAGGCCCTGCTTGCTGGCCAGAACAGCGGCCTCGGCACGGCTTGAAACATTCAGTTTTTTGTAGATGGATTTGATGTGGTCATTGACGGTAAACCACTTGATACCCATCAAACTGGCAATTTCTTTAATCGTGAAGCCTTTGCTGAGATAGGTCAGCACTTCACTCTCTCGAGGCGTGAGTCGTTCATGATCCAGCGGGGCGCTGCGGGCCAGAGGAGCCGGTTTGCTGCTTGAAAAACCAGGCTGTGGCGCTGGTGCTGAGTCGTTGCCGTTGCCTCGAAACTGGGTCAGCAGCCGCCGGGCAATCGCAGGGCTCAAGGGGGGCTGCCCACGCACGATTTTTTGCAACTCTTCGACCAGCACCTCAAAGCGATCTTCTTTGAGCAAGTAACCATCTGCGCCACATTGCAGAGCTGGAAACAAATGATCATCATCAGAGTAGAGCGTGGTGACAATTTTGGTGGCGGGATACCGCACCAAAGCCGAAAGCAACTCCAAGCCGTTGCCATCAGGCAACTCGAGGTCAACCAAAATGAGCTTGAAGGGATCATCCGAAGTTGGCACACCTTCTGGGGTGATTACGCCAATCTGACGCCTTGCAGACTCTAGATCACCAGCCTCAGAAATCAAAATGACATCGCTGAAGCTTTCTCGAACTACGCGAGACAAAAAAGCCCGCGCTACTGGGTTGTCTTCCACAACCAAAATCTTCACTGCCATGAGCCACTTACCTTGGTTGAATTGCAGTTACGAAGTCTGCGATGCTATACCCATTGAACTGAATGGGTATATCAGGGCGCCGATGCTATCAGGGTGCGAAGAGGCCGGTGATTTTTTCTGCACTCATTCGTTAGTTTCGCGGTGCACTTCTACAATCGAACGATGAAAATCTTAATTGCTAACGATGATGGTTATTTAGCGCCTGGTCTTGCGGCCCTGGTTCAAGCCTGCGAGGGGTTGGGTGAATTAGACATCGTTGCACCTGAGCAAAATGCCAGCGGTACATCTAACTCGCTGACGCTGAGCCGGCCTTTGCAAGCCTGGACAGCCAGCAACGGTTACCGCTACATCAATGGCACCCCTTCCGATTGCGTTCACGTGGCCCTGACTGGCTTGCTTGGGTATCGACCTGATCTTGTGGTCTCTGGCATCAACCAAGGGGCGAACATGGGTGACGACACGCTCTACTCGGGCACGGTCGCTGCAGCCATGGAGGGGTACTTATTCGGCATTCCATCAATGGCTTTTTCTCAAGTCGAAAAAGGTTGGTCTCATCTAGACGCCGCAGCCCAAGCGGTACGTCAAGTGATACAAGCCGTTTTGAAGTGTCCCCCGCCTGGCGCAAGTTGGTTGCTCAACGTCAACATCCCCAATCGCCCTGATGCAGCTACTTTGCCTTGCCGCATGACAAAGCTCGGGCGTCGTCATGCCAGCCAACCCGTGATCCAGCAACTCAGTCCAAGGGGTGAGCCCATCTACTGGATTGGTTCGGCGGGTGATGCGCGCGAGTGTGGTGAGGGTACTGATTTTTATGCTGTGGTGAACGGTGAAATCTCGGTGACACCCTTACAAACTGATCTCACCAATCACGCCTCATTGCTCTCTTGGAAACACTGGCAACAAGGGTTGGCGACATGACTGACCCTGGTCGTGGCGCACCTAAGTTTCCCTTGCGCCTGGACCAAGTCGCAGCTCAGCCTTCAGCCAAGGGGGGGCGTGCGTCAGGTACTGACAATAAGCCCTCAGGCGTTGGCATGGACTCCGCCGATGTACGTTCGAAAATGGTGACCCGGCTCAAAGCTGCCGGTTTGACAGATGCGCGTGTTTTGTCTGCCATGGCGGCCATTCCGCGGCACTTGTTCATTGATGCTGGCCTGGTTTCTCAGGCGTACGAGGACACCAGCCTCCCTATCGGGCACGGCCAAACCATCTCCAAGCCCTCGGTCGTTGCTCGCATGCTAGAGCTGCTAATGGGTGGTCAGGCCGCCCAACAGCGCGGTCATTTGGGTCGTGTCTTAGAGGTCGGTACAGGCTGCGGCTACCAGGTGGCGCTATTGTCGATGCTGTCTCAAAGTGTTTTTTCATTGGAGCGACTCAAGCCCATGTACGATAAGGCGCGTGATTTGTTGGCTCCGGTACGTGCCAACAATATCAGGTTGGTTTATGCCGATGGTATCTTGGGGCATCCACCGAATGCACCTTATGACAGCATCATCGCCGCAGCAGGCAGCGAGGATATCCCTCAAGCTTGGCTGACACAACTTGCGCTCGGGGGTCGCTTGGTGGCTCCCTTGATTGAAAAGACCGCTGTTCATGGGCTCAGGCAAGTCTTGGCGGTGGTTGATCGTACCGATCACGGCCTTTCACGCAGTATCCATGAAACAGTGCTGTTTGTTCCGCTAAAATCCGGCACTCTATGAAAGCGGTTACATCCATGCGGTTGAACAATTTGTCTCTATCATCTGCTGCAATGGCCCCCGTGGTGTTTGTTTGGATCGCACTTTTGGTTGGCTGCACCACCCCTGGTGTCCATGCGCCGATTGAAGATCGAAACACCGGGGTTCGTCCCTTGGCTACGGCTACCACTACGCCTACGTCTACGGCGTTGGCAGAGCCCCCTGGCGTCGCAAGCACAGCACCCGTGACATCCGTCGCAACTCCAATCCCCCTTGATGCTGGTTCTCAAGCCTCAGTGCGCCCTCTTTTGAGTCCTGACAACGCTGGCAAACCTGGCTTCTACACAGTCAAGCCTGGCGAAACCTTGTACCGTGTGGGTCTGGAATCGGGGCAGAACTGGAAAGACATCGCCAAGTGGAACAACATTGACAGCACTCACAAGATCGAACCTGGGCAGGTCTTGCGTGTCTCGCCACCAGCTATCGTCTCAAGGCCTGAACCGCGTTCTGCTGAGGGCAAAGATCCTAAAGAGACCAAGTTGGCTTCTGGGTCAGAGCCCACACCCATCGTCACCGCACCGGTGATCGGCATGCCATCGCCGACAATTCTTGCGCCAGTCAAAGATGATGATGATCTACAGTGGCTGTGGCCCAGTGGTGGGGTGGTGCTGACAACGTTTGACGAAGGCAAAAGCAAGGGCATCACTCTGGGTGGCAAAGCGGGGGACCCTGTGTTGGCCTCGGCAGATGGCCGCGTGGTTTATGCAGGATCGGGATTGCGGGGCTACGGCAACTTGGTGATCCTCAAGCACAATGCCACCTATCTCACTGCTTATGCACACAACCAGACCCTGAGCGTCAAAGAAGATCAAACGGTCAAGCGAGGTCAAAAAATTGCTGAAATTGGTTCCTCCGATGCCGATCGTGTGCAGTTGCATTTTGAGATCCGAAAGCAAGGCAAGCCTGTCGATCCCCTCAAGCTTTTGCCTACACGCTGAGTCCATTAAACCCTGCTGTTGACGCCCATCTATCGTGGGCCGTGGCCCCATGAATCAAAGCATTGCCGAGCCTGCATGGCTGCGGATTGAGTCCATCGACTTGGAGTGCCAAGGTGTGGCACACACCCCAGAGGGTAAAGTTGTTTTTGTGGAGGGCGCACTCACGGGCGAAGAGGTGCAAGTGCAAGTGCACCGCAAAAAAAACAGTTGGGAGCAGGCCAGCGTCACCGCCTTTCGGCATACCAGCTTTCAGCGTGTGGAGCCCAAGTGCCTGCATTATGGTGTGTGTGGTGGGTGTAAGTTGCAGCATCTAGATGCTGCATCCCAAGTGACTATCAAGCAGCGCGCACTCGAAGACGGTTTATGGCATTTGGCCAAGGTGCGGCCCCAGCAGCTGATGCGCCCGATGGCTGGCCCTGCTTGGGGATACCGCTACCGTGCACGTTTGTCCGTTCGATATGTCGCCAAAAAAGGGCAGGTGCTGGTGGGCTTTCATGAGCAAAAATCCAGCTTTGTGGCTGATATGTCGCGCTGCGAAGTTCTCCCGGCTCACGTGAGTGACTTGCTATTGCCGCTTCGAGCCTTGATCTTTGGCATGGATGGCCGAGATCGACTGCCTCAAATTGAAGTGGCTGTGGGCACGCACATCACGGCCCTGGTTCTGCGACATCTTGAGCCTTTGACTGAGGCTGACAGGGCACGACTCAGGGTCTTTGCGACGCAGCATCGTGTTCAGTGGTGGCTGCAGCCCAAAGGTCCCGAAACCGCTCATCTTCTTGACTCAACCACAGAGGCTGAGCTGAGCTACGAGCTGCCTGAATTTGCGCTCACCATGCCCTTCAGTCCAACTGACTTCACACAGGTTAACCACCACGTCAATCAAGCGCTGGTCAGCCGTGCCTTGCGTTGCTTGGCCGTTCAACCCACAGACCGTGTGATTGATTGGTTTTGTGGTCTGGGCAACTTTACACTGCCTTTGGCTACACAGGCGCGCGAGGTGTTGGGTTTAGAGGGCAGTGAGGCTTTGGTTCAACGCGCCACAGACAATGCGGCGCGCAACCACCTGCATGCGAAGTTTGCTACTCGCAATTTGTTTGAGCTGACCGCAGGAGACCTCAAGGGTCTGGGGCCTGCACAAAAATGGCTGATTGATCCGCCCCGTGAGGGAGCTTTTGCGTTGGCCAAAGCTGTGGTTGATATCGAGGCCGAGGGTGCTAATTCTGTCGCAATTTTGCCCCAGCGAATTGTCTATGTCAGCTGCAATCCAGCCACTTTGGCGCGTGATGCAGGGCTGCTGGTGCACCAAGCAGGCTACCGTTGCACGTCAGCGGGTGTGATCAATATGTTCCCGCACACGGCACACGTTGAGAGCATGGCAGTGTTTGATCGGGTGACTGAAAAATGAATTTCGACGGCCCCATCAAAATTGGGGCCCGTGGGCCCCGCGTTAATTGGGGTTAAAAATCGTTATTCGTCTCGGCCAGAAAGCCCTAGCAGCGATAGGAGCGACTGGAAAACATTGAATAGGCTCAGGTAAATTTGCAGAGTTGCTGAGATGTAGTTGGTTTCATGTCCGTCTTGAACGCGCTTGAGGTCGACCAAAATAAATGCCGAGAAAATACCAATGGCCAGCGCTGCCAAAGCGGCAAACATGGCCGTTGACTGCAAGAAAATGTTCGCAATGCCTGCTACCAGCAACATCACTGCGCCAACGAACAAAAACTTGCCCATTGAAGACAGATCGCGTTTGATCACCGTTGACAGCGCGGCCATGCCGAGAAAAATTGCGCTGGTCCCTGAAAAGGCCAACATGACCAAGCTTGGGCCATCAGACTTCATCAGCATGACAGCCAGCAGCCGTGAAAGCATCAGCCCCATGAAAAAAGTAAATGCCAGCAGCAGGGGGATGCCAGTTGCTGAATTTTTGTTTTTTTCGATCAAATACATAAAGCCAAATGCGCCTGCAAGAAACACGATCATGCTTGTGATTGGCGAGAGCGAGCCAACCAAGCCCGTGGTAACGCCCAGCCAAGCCCCCAACACTGTCGGCACCATTGACAGCGCGAGCAGCCCATAGGTGTTGCGCAAGACACGATTTCGTTGCTCAACAGATAGTAAGGAGCCGCTATACCCGTTGTAAGCGGTTTCAAAGCCTGGGTTCATGAGACCTCCGGAGGTTGTAATAAGTCTTGGACAATGTTAAGGGATTCTAGTTCCATTGAAGGCTCAATTCAGTGCGGAGGAGTCAGTGCCCTTTAGGGCTCTGAGCGCGGGCTTATTGGGTTTCTAATGGCTATTTTTAATTCAATTTTTCGAGGTTTTATGCAACAAAAGCATATTTTGGGTCTGGACGACGTGAAGCGCATCGGTGCGGCAGCCGAAGCTGAAGCCCGCAGCCAGCAGTGGAGCGTGAGTATGGCCATCGTCGACGATGGTGGGCATTTGCTATGGTTGCAGCGCATGGATGGTGCGCCTGCGATATCTTCTTACATCGCTACTTCTAAGGCGCGCACGGCTGCCTTGGGTCGTCGCGAAAGCAAGGTCTATGAAGACATCATCAATCAAGGCCGGGTGGCTTTTCTGAGTGCCCCCGAGCTCGAGGGGTTGCTCGAAGGGGGGGTGCCCATCATGTTTGAGGGGCAGTGCTTAGGGGCGGTAGGCGTGAGCGGTGTGCAGTCTAGCCAGGATGCGCAAGTTGCTAAGGCGGGCATTGTCGCGTTGGGCGCTTAAGAGAGTGCCGATTCTGAGTTTTGATACGTCGCCAATGAACAGCCGATGGGTATACTCTTAAGGTTCATACTCATCCAACCTGAAGATGCTGTGTTGGCAAGGGGAGAGAAGGGCGATTTGCGCCTTGCTTCTCGTTCTGCCACTTTCTTTGCCATCACACCATCTTCAGTTTGAATGGGTATCTCTCTCTCACTCTTCGCCTTGATGCTGGGCGACATCATGCAGGTGCCTTTCACTGAGCACTTTGTCTTGCTATAGCCAGACGATGTGATGTTGTTCGATCAGGGCGCACAAATACACCGGAGAACACCGTGCTGCCCGTTTTACCCCCCGCCGTACTCGCACTCGCAGACGGTTCGGTTTTCCTGGGTCACTCTATCGGCGCATCTGGTCAAACGGTGGGCGAAGTGGTTTTTAACACTTCCCTCACAGGCTACCAAGAGATCCTGACTGACCCCAGCTACTGCCGTCAAATTGTGACCCTGACCTACCCCCATGTGGGCAATACTGGTGTCAACCTCGAAGACATTGAGTCTGAAAGAGTTCATGCGGCCGGTCTGATTGTCAAAGACGTGCCCATGTTGGCTTCCAACTTCCGCATGGGCTTGACCTTGCCAGCCTACTTAGTGCGTGAGGGGACGGTCGCCATCGCTGGGATTGACACGCGCCGCTTAACGCGCCTTTTGCGTGAAAATGGCGCAATCAACGGCTGCATTCTCACCCTCCCAGCCGGACTGTCCATTCAATCTGCTGACATCGATGCTGCGATCGCTCATGCGCGTTCAGTCGGGTCAATGAAAGGGCAAGATTTGGCCCAGGTTGTCAGCCGCACCGCGCCCATGTCTTGGCATGAGACTGAATGGGTTTTGGGTGTTGGCTATGGCACACAAGCCCAGCCTAGCATCCATGTGGTGGCCTACGACTTCGGCGTCAAGCGCAACATTTTGCGCATGTTGGCCAGTCGGGGTTGTCGGGTGACTGTAGTGCCCGCAAAGACAACTGCATCTGACGCATTGCAACTGAAACCCGATGGCATTTTTTTGAGCAATGGCCCAGGTGATCCTGAACCTTGCACGTATGCCATCCAGGCCACTCGCACATTGATCGAAGCCGGGCTGCCTACCTTTGGCATTTGCCTGGGGCACCAAATCATGGCATTGGCCTCGGGCGCCCAAACTTTCAAGATGAA